>JAJCYX010000469.1 GCA_029262715.1 Chloroflexota bacterium | reverse complement strand
TGGACGATGGACATCAACGCGCGCGGGCCGTGGCTGGTGGCGCGGCAGGCAGCGAAGGTGATGAAACCCGGCGGACGAATAATCAACATCTCAAGTCCGGGCTCCAGGATGGTGCTGCCGTCTTACTTTGCGGTTGGTGTGTCTAAGGCGGCACTCGAAGCCGTAACGCGTTACCTGGCGATTGAGCTTGCAGCCGAAGGCATTGCTGTTAACGGTGTTTCTGCCGGGTATGTCCAGACTGGTGCCCTGGACGCGTTTCCGGATGAACTGGGGGTCAAGGAGCTTGCTGACCGGGCTACGCCTGCGGGAAGGCCTGTCACGCCAGAGGACGTTGCAAAAGTGGTGGCGATGATGTGCGGGAGTGACGCCGAGATGATTCGAGGGCAGATCGTTACCGTGGACGGTGGCGAAACCGTTTATCACCGATAGACAACGGGTGCCCGGTGTCGGCTACGAAAACGGTGAACTTTCGCTCAACTCCTTGACCGTGACCTCGCTCCCATCGAACTCAAGAACAGTTCCGTTCGCCCAGAAGTCTCGGCGTGCAAAGCCCAGCCCGGTGTAGGTCCCGCCGATTACGAGTGGCGATACCGATGTTATTATCCCCGCCCGCTTACCGCCTGAACTCAACTTCGCACCCAGTGTTAGGGGAGTTTTACTTTCGAATGCCACCAGGCGCTTCTGCAGCTTGTCGTACGTGTCCAGCCTTGCCACAACTTCCTGTCCCACGTAACAGCCTTTGGTAAAGCTGATGAGGTCATTCAATCTGACCTCAAGGGGATTGGAATCTTCAGTGAGTTCGTGCTGTGCCACCGGAACCCCGTTGTTGATTCTGGCAGCTTGAAACGATGTATCTCCAGCAGGAATTGCACCGGACTCAGCGAGCCTGTCCCAGACGGCTTCGGAATCTGTTCGAGGTGTAACGACATCCACTCTGTCGCAATCTGCCCACTGAGACGCGACAAGAATGATGTCTCCCTGCTCAGATGAGCGCCCCCGAACCAGTTCAACGCCGAATGCAGAGTTCACTAGTTCCAGCGCCCTAGGACCGACCACAGCAAATCGCGCCTGCTCAGTTGAGCCATCGCGGATCGCCGAGTCCTCGATAATGGTGAATTTCTCAATCCAATCGATGGTCTGCTGTCCACCTGTCGAATCGGACAGGAGCAGCAGCTTGCCTTGTTCGAGATGTACCACTTGAAGTACATCAACAATCCGTCCACGCTCGGTGGTCATAACCGTAAAACAGGCATCTCCGGGTTCAAGCGATATCAGCTCATTGGTCGTCAGGCGATGCAGCAGATCGAGCGCATCTGCACCTTCCTGGACAATGCAGCTACGACCCGTTCGATCGACTAGTGCAGCTGATTGCGTGAACGAGGCGAGCTCTTTTTCCGGGTTGCCGAAGTGGACGGGCGCCTCAGCGCTCTCGTCGATCACAGCACCACGAGAGGTCAGAAACTCAATGTGAGATGTGGCTGTGGCAGGAGTGCTCATGTGAATAAGCTCAGAAAGATCGGGGCAGGTAGCGTGTGACAGGCGGACAACGATATTACGCTGGCCCTGGCCTACTAGACCGAGAAGGACGTTCCGCAGCCGCAACTGGTCTTGGCGTTCGGATTCGTAAACTCGAAACCTTTGCCGTTCAGCCCATCTGAGAAGTCCAGCACTGTCCCAGCAAGGAAGACGAACGCCTTCTTCGGCACGTAGACAGAGATCCCGTTCTGCTCGATGACCTTGTCCTCTTCGGTCGGACCATCGACGATATCGAGAACATACGTCAGGCCTGAGCAGCCTCCGCCCTTGACGGCGACCTTCAGTCCAAACTCGTTTTTCCCGTCTCGTTTGGCGAACTCACGCACCTTGCCTGCGGCCTTCTCGGTGACGCGAATGCTGTTAATGGGAACTTTGGGCTGTGCGTGTGCTGTGGTCATTGATCACAATTCCGGTCTGAAAAACCATGCTCAGCGTGTTTGGGCTTTGCTAATGATACCTCTAAAGGTCAGGAATTCTATTGCGGGCTGACCGTCTATTTGGCCAATCCAGTTAAAAAGGGCCGATTTTATGGCGCTACGCCACTACAATTGAGGTTTGAGCAAAGAGCGGGAGTGACAGATGCAGAGCGGATCGATTGCCACTCGGACTGGTGATTCCGGAGATACCGGCCTTTTGTACGGAGGTCGAGTACGGAAAACTGACGCCCGCGTGGATGCTTACGGGGCTGGCGACGAGGCTGTTTCAGCGCTAGGGCTGGCTAGAGCACTCTGCAAAGACGAACGGGTGAAATCAGACATCTTCGATATGCAACAAGAGATGTTCACTGTGAACGCTGAACTCGCCACCGCCGGTGACTCGAGGCACCTGCTGGTAAAGCATTTCCCAACTATCACAGCTGAAAAGACCGCTCGTCTCGATTCGCTGCTCGCTGAGCTGGAAGCTGCCGTTGAGTTGCCACGGTCGTTCATCATTCCGGGCGGCTCGACTGGCTCTGCTGCTATCGATGTAGCAAGAACGATTATCAGGCGCACAGAACGGGCGGCTGTCGCACTCCTCGATTCAGGCGAGCTGAAAAACGCAGAGGTGACCCGCTATCTGAACCGGATGTCAGACACGCTGTTCATGCTTGCCCGGTACGAAGATCGCGATCTGCCAGTAGAGGCATATAGCAGTCGCGGCGTTAGCGAGGACTCGAAGTAGATGCCAGCACGGATTGCCGTAGTCAACACTCGCGCAGCAAACCTGCACAGCGTTTCAAAGGCGCTTGAAAAGGTTGGCGCGTTAGCTGAAGTGACCTCAGATCCGGCAGATCTTGAGAACGCAGCGGGTGTTGTGCTGCCTGGAGTCGGTGCGAGCGACGCCGTGATGCGGGCGATCAATAGCCAGGGATTTGCTGAACCCATTAAAAACTATGCCGCTTCCGGCAGACCGCTGCTTTGCATCTGCGTTGGAATGCAGGTGCTGTTCGACGGATCAGATGAAGGTGAAATCCCCGGCCTCGGGTTGCTCGCGGGACGTGTCGAGAAGTTTCCGCCCAACTTGACTGAGAATGGATCGCGCCTGAAGGTTCCGCACATGGGCTGGAACACCGTTCAGTTCAGCCAGCAAGCTGCTTCGGACTCGTTATTCGCAGGCATCCCGCAGGATTCGTATTTCTACTTTGTCCACTCGTATCGCTGCATGCCAGAGGACAAGACTACGATTGCTGCGACGACACGCTATGGCGAGGACGTTTGCGCGGCCGTGCTCAAGGGCGAAGTTGTCGGAACTCAGTTCCATCCGGAAAAGAGCGGTGACCTAGGGCTTGAGATTTACCAGAACTTCACGAAAAGGGTCGGTTGAGTGACGGACAATAAGATGGAAGTTATCCCAGCCATAGATCTGCTTGACGGAAAATGTGTTCGCCTCGTTCAGGGGGACTACGAGCAGAAACGCGTCTTCGACGACGACCCTGTGAGCGTTGCAGCACGCTGGATCAAGGCAGGTGCAACTCGACTCCATGTTGTCGACCTGGACGGTGCGCGTGATGGTGTGCGGGCAAATGCTGATGCGGTCAGTGCGATTGTCAGTTCGGTCGACGTACCTGTTCAGCTTGGAGGCGGTATCCGAACTGCCAAAGACGCTTCAGAGATGCGCGGGCTTGGCGTCGAGCGTGTGATCTTTGGCACAGCTGCCGTCACTGCTCCGGATGAGGTTGCGCAGGCAGTTTCTGATCTTGGACCGGAACACGTGATCGTTGGTGTAGATGCCCGAGACGGCAAGGTTCAGACCCGTGGCTGGACTGAAACCTCTGATCTACTGGCACTTGATCTAATCAGCCAGATGACCGACATTGGTGTTCGGCGCTTCATGTATACCGATACTTCGAGGGACGGCACGCTGGCACACCCAAACTTCGAATCGATTAGCGGCATTGTCCGCAACGTGAGTTACCCTATAGTGGCAGCAGGTGGCGTTGCCTCAATAGACGATCTGCTCCAGTTGGCACGAATAGGAGCAGAGGCTGCGGTCACTGGTTTGGCGATATATTCCGGCGCGCTCGATCTTGAGCGCGCTATTCATGAAGTGAACGCACTGGCAACTGGCTAGTGTGGATCTGAAGGCTATTCAGATAGTTCAATAGCCCAGAACGAAATAACAGGACGAATTACATCCGATGCCCACAAAGACCCCTGTAGCGAGCGCCGAACTCCTGATCAAGCCAAAGTTGGATGAGTCGTACGACCCGCAGTCGCTCATTGCGCTTGTGCCAATCCACACAGACCAGATAGTCGCGGATGTCGGATCAGGGCCTGGCTGGCTATCGATTCCGCTTGGAAAGTATCTGTATGGCGGGAAGCTGTACGCAGTGGATGTTCAGGAAGGGATGCTGGAAAAGCTGGCTGAGCGCGCTGCAAGCTTTCGCATGTACAACATTGAGACCGTGCTTTCGAAAGAGAGTTCAATTCCGTTGGACGACGGAATTCTCGACGGGCTTGTGCTTTCTGGGACGCTAAATGAGGCGACGCGGCCCAAGTCACTTTTCAAGGAGTGCGCACGACTGCTAAAGCCACAGGGATGGCTGGCGGTGGTCGAGTGGCTTCCTTCTGTGACCGAGCAGGACTTCGGCCCGCCGAACAAGCAGCGATTGAGCATGGAGACGGTGGCCGAGATGGGCATCGAACTCGGGCTCACTCGGGCACGCAGCCGCCAGATTGGTCCTGCGCACTACGTGGTCATCTTCAAGAAGTAGACAGGGCCATGCTTACTCGCCGGGTGATTCCCTGCCTTGATGTCGACGCTGGCCGGGTCGTCAAGGGCG
>JAJCYX010000468.1 GCA_029262715.1 Chloroflexota bacterium | reverse complement strand
AGACAGGCGCGGGAAAATCGGCTCCGAACACAATCATTGCGAGTGCCAGATACGTTCGACAACCGTTCCTAGAGCTTCACTGGAACGACGCGATTAATCTCAACATCTCGCATCCGTGGCAAGTCGAAATGAACGCTAATCGCGTATGACAACCGTCGCTGTGTAGTACGTGCCACAGGTGGAGGTTTGATTACAAAACTCAGGTCAAAAATCTCCGTACGGTGCCTGATCACGCCATCCGGGAATAGCCTCTCCTGACCGATGATGTTGCGGTCAACCCGCTCTTGCGTGATCCGCTGGTTTGACCCTCGCTATGCAGGGCCGCCCCTGCTAAGACCCCCAGCCGCTCGCGTATCAACGACACTGACAACGGAAGACTGCGTGTACCGATTTTCGAGCACCAGATCTACGACGGCGCGGCGAACTGTCATTCCCGGACGGTTCGTGTGGACCGTGATTCTGACCCGAAGTTCATCGCCGGGTTGGTAAGATTCCCGCTCGAAGTGGAAATCAACCTTCGGTACAGCCTTGAAGTATCCGACCGGCATCTGAACCACCTCCCATCTGCTCGTCTGACTTGATTGACCCGATCGATCTTTAACGCGCGGACTTGGGCGATGGCGCTACTTGGCGTGTTGCCAGAACCCGGCAACCATGCCTGATTCATACATCGCTGAGGAGCTACTAGAGCTGCACTGGTACCGACTTGTGTATCTCAACGTCTCGCATACGGGGCAGATCAAGGTGAACGCTTATTGCGTAAGAGAGCCGTCGCTCAGTAGTTCGAATTACAGGTGGGGGCTTGATCTCAAAGCTCAGGTCAAAGATTTCCGTACGGTGTCTAATTATCCCGTCCTGGAACAGTCTCTCCTGACCGATGATGTTGCGGTCGACACGCTCCTGCGTGATCCTCTGGTTTGACCTGGCCGTTGGTGGCATACGGCCCATCGGCGCGCCTGATGCACCTCTGAATACGCCTGCTGAAGCTCGAACATCGATGACACTGACAACCGAAGACTGTGTGTATCGGTTTTCAAGCACGAGGTCCACGACGGCCCGCCGGACGCTCATTCCCGGACGGCTCGTGTGGAACGTGAGCCTGACCCGTAGTTCGTCACCGGGTCTATAGGAATCCCGCTCGAAGTGGATGTCCACTTTAGGCACAGACTTGAACATGCCTATTGGCATATATCTCGTTCTCCGTTCTAGCGGTATCGGTTCGGTAAAAAGTGTTACGGCGGAACTGGATAGCAGAGTTCAAATGCAACTTATCAGAACGCGCTAATGCAACTATCAGTGCGAAACGGTTGAGGCGGCTTGTTTCAGTGACCATGACGCGCGCATATTCCGCTAATTACTTGAGCAATAACCAGTTACCCCATCCGGCTGAGCACTGGTTGAGCACGGGCGGATGGCGAACCACTTCTCACTCTGGCTGGAGGCGTAGTCAGGCGTGGGGAACCGAATCTAAAGCTGTATTCTGACCTACAACCTCTGGAGCTTGCGCAGACTAAATCGGCTGAAAACCGTCACACGAGACTCACCAATTTCGATTAATTTCGTGTACAACTGATAGCTGTTTGTAGTTTTTTCACGTTGTTCGGATAGTTCATGCAGGACATTTCACTGCCGTCCCGGATCCGCGTTGAGGTCCTGGCCGGTCTCACCGTCTCGCTGGCGCTGGTGCCCGAGGCGGTCGCTTTCGCCTTCGTAGCTGGAGTTCCACCCCTGGTTGGGCTCCACGCCGCATTCATCGTTGGCCTAATAACCTCACTCACCGGCGGTCGCCCCGGAATGATCTCGGGCGCTACTGGCGCGCTCGCCGTAGTCATGGTTGCGCTGGTTAGAGACCACGGGATTGAGTTCCTGTTCATCACTGTCGTCCTCATGGGGATTATCCAGATCGCCGTTGGCGTTCTGAGACAGGGCAAGCTGATCCGTATGGTGCCGTATCCGGTGATGCTCGGATTCGTCAATGGACTGGCGATTGTCATCTTCCTGGCACAGCTTGAAAGCTTTAAGTTCGAGGGCGCGGACGGTCACGAGCAATGGCTCCCAGTCGGTGATATTGCCATCATGCTGGGCCTGATTGCGGTCACGATGGTGGTGATCTACCTGCTGCCCAGGTTCACCCGACGCTTCCCGGCAGCGCTGGCTGGAATCGTCGTTGTCTCTGTAGTCGTCATCTTCGGAGGCATCGATACACCGAGCGTTGGTGACCTCTCGAGCATCTCCGGCGGACTGCCGACATTCGGCGTACCTGATGTGCCGTTTACGTTTGAAACGTTCCGCATCATCGTACCGTTCGCATTCATACTGGCTGGAATCGGCCTGATCGAATCCCTACTAACCTCTTCGCTCATCGACGGCATAACCGAGACCAAGGGTCAGAACAACCGGGAATGCGTTTCGCAGGGTGCTGCAAACATACTCACGGGCTTCTTTGGCGGCATGGGCGGGTGCGCCATGATCGGCCAGAGCATGATCAACATCAAATCGGGTGCTCGCTGGCGGCTTTCCGGCGTCGTAGCGGCGGTATTGCTGCTTGTGTACATCCTGGCGGCATCTTCGCTGATCGAGCGAATCCCAATCGCCGCCCTCGTTGGTGTCATGTTCGTGGTTGTGATCGGCACGTTCTCGTGGTCGAGCCTGCGGATTATCAAGAAAGTGCCAGTCTCAGACGCACTAGTGATGATCCTGGTCTCTGCTGTGACTGTTGCGACCGACCTCGCTATTGCGGTGGTTGTCGGCGTCATCGTGTCTGCACTGGTGTTCGCATGGAACACGGCTCGCTCGATATATGTTGAAGTCTCTGCCGAAAGTACGCCTGACCGCCGCGTCTACACGCTTCACGGACAGCTCTTTTTCGCTTCCGTAACTGCGTTTAAGGACCTGTTCCACCCGCCACATGACCCAGCCGAGATTGTTATTGATTTCCGACACTCCCGCGTCTGGGATCATTCGGGTATCGAGGCGATTGTCGGCCTTGCGCAGCGCTATGACAAAGCGGGTAAGAAGCTTCACTTGCTGCATCTGAGCCCCAACTGTCAGCGCATCCTGAATAACGCAAACGCTATCGTCGACTCAGACCCCGAACTGGATCCCAGTTACAGAGTCACTGTTCCAGAACTGGGTGCCGGAGGCGACGGCCACTAGTGCGGCAAGCCGCTTTTTGCGGTGTGTCACAAGTTGCTGCTGGAATGAAAAAGTGGCTATGCCACCCACCCTTCGTCCTGAGCGGGGTACCCGCTTGCGGGTCAGAAGGACCCGGTGTGAGGGGCAATCTCAATGGCAAGTCTTGTCCGCATCGGTCGGGATGACACGTGTCGTTGTTGTTTGGCAGCGGGTTGCAAGGTTGCCGTTCGATTGAAAACGCGGCTGGCCGCCTTCGCACTGGCTCAGGACGAAAGTGGCACTGCCACTTTTCAAATGATGGGTTACTTGAGACACATCGGAAAAAGCCGCACGCGGCCTACAATGCCTCCAAACAGGAGACGATATATGCCAACTCCAGAACAGATAGCGTTTCTCAATGAATTTTTGGCAACGCCACGCATTGCAGTCGTAACAGCGAACAGCGAGTCGGGATATCCGCAGGTCACACCGAACTGGTTCAACTGGGACGGCGAGCGTCTCAGCGTCTCAACCACAAAAAATCGACTCAAGAACAAGAATTTCTCTCGTGACCCTCGAGCGACAGTGCTGATCTACGAAGAGCCGATGGCCAGCGACTATGTTCTGTTGCGAGGCAACATCGAGATACAGGACGACGACCAGATCTGGGGTCCAACGAGAGCGATACTGGATCGACATCTACCGGCTGAACAGGCCGATGCATATATCCAGCGTATGAAAGACACCGAGCAACGCATAGTCCTCTGGCTCAAGCCAGACCGAATCGTGCGCCGAAACAGTTAGCGCCGCTGATTCACAGTCCTGTGCGAATTCCCACTCGGAATCCGGTTATCCTCTTCTCCCATGAAAATCACCGATATCGAAGTAATAGCGCTGCGTGACACCGGCGACGGCACGGTCGCATCATGGAACATCGGCGCATTTGACGCCGGAGTTGCCGCCGGGTACGACTTCACACTCGTCCGCGTCCACACAGACGAAGGCACAAGCGGCATCGGTCAGTGCGAAGCGCCTTCACTCGTCATACAGGCCGTGGTTGACAATTCGATGGGTCTCAAGGCACTACTGCTCGGAGAAGACCCCCGGGAAGTGCAGCGACTCTGGCAGAAAATGTACAACGCCACCGGTCTCTACGGACGCCGAGGCGTGGTCATCGGCGCAATGGGTGCCGTTGAAACCGCTCTCTGGGACATCGCAGGCAAGGCCGCCGGGCTGCCAGTCCACAGGCTCGCCTGGCGCTCATTCACGACAACAGCGACACCTGCAGAGGCTCCCGCCAGCGTAACGCCGTATGTAACCGTATATCCGCCCGGTGACGACATCTCCCAACTGCGTGAACGGGTGCAGATGGCAATCGATGCCGGAGCGCGTGCAGTAAAAATCGAAGAGTGGCCCGGACAGTTCGCAAATGTCGATCTGAAGACCGATATCGCCGTGATCGAGGCAGCGCGTGATGTTCTCGGTGACGAGCGAGAACTGATGATCGATGTGCAGAACCGCTGGAGTGACGTTGGGCAGGCGCTTCAAACGATCAACGCTATCGAGCAATTTCGCCCGTACTTCATTGAGGCTCCGCTGCCCGCGGACAACATCGAAGGCTACGCCCGGCTGGCCGATGCCACCGATGTCAGAATCGCGGTCGGGGACTGGGGTTTTGCAGGTCGGCACGAGTTTGCGGACCTGCTGCGCAGAGGCCGCGTCGACGTTGTGCAGCCGAGTTCAGTGCGAGCCGGCGGAATACACGAAATGCTGAACATTGCAGAGGACGCCTATCGTTATGGCGCGCTGTGCATCCCGCACGCGTGGTGTCATGTTGGCGGAGTGGCTGCTGAGATACAGGTCGCCGCGATCAGTCCGGCGACACCGTTCATCGAGTTCCCGCTGGCCTTCCCGCACTCAGATGCCATCACCGACCTGCTCGTACCACGGCTGGAATTGCGTTCTGACGGCACTCTCGAAGTGCCAGACAGGCCCGGTCTCGGGTTTGAACTGAATGAAGAGGTTGTATCTCGTTTCAGGGTTGAGCCCTACTGAGATTCATTACCTCCGGGCTATCGTCAACTCTGGTGCTTCACAGGCGGCTCGTTGACACGAGATGAATGACTCATCAATTCGTCGCGTATCCGCAGAGTTTTGAGCTACTCTGAAAAGGTCGGAACCACTCGCAATATCGTAGAACTACGCGAGCACCATCTATCACTCTTCATCGGCGACACTGACGATCCATGGCAAATACTCCGACTGGCATTTCTGATAACGAGCCCCTCATAGCCCGTTTCAGACGAGAACTCCGTAATCCTTCGATGATGACAATTGGCCTCATCATCGCTGCCGTGTTGGTCATCCCGCTGGCGCTACTTGTGCCCAGCTGGGTTTCGACCACACAAGGGAGTTTCCAGAGCCGGGCTGAGTCTGAGGCATTCCAAAATGAGTTCGGTCTATTGAGCTCCAGCGTGCTTGTGCCAAGCCTGATCGTTCCATGGATGCTCGACCAGATCGAAGACCTGGAGGCTGCCGATAGCCCGGCTGCCTGGAATCTCACGTCGTTCACCGCTGGCCCGTGCGATTCGGGCAACCTGGCGCAGCTTCCTGAAGGAGTGTTTGCCGATGCGATAGCGACCAGCTGCACCGGCTTGAACCAGATTCAGATCGACCACAGTTCAGAGTGTATTTCGATCCAATTGTGTAACTTTTCCGACGGCGCCCGAGATCGGCTCAATGGCGTCCGTGTCGAGCTGCTTACAACGTTCGATGGTGCTGACTTCGTGATCCCGTATCGCCCGGGCGAAGAGCCGACTGGGCAGTAGATCGCTATCTGAACG
>JAJCYX010000467.1 GCA_029262715.1 Chloroflexota bacterium | reverse complement strand
CCGGACCTGGTTGCCACAGCGTCCGTTCGGAAACACCAATGTCTTTTGCAGGTTTTCGAAGGGAGAACTGCGATGACATCAATAAGACTCCAGAAACGTCACAAGAAGGTTGCCCAATGGTCCGGTCGTTGTCACCACCGGAGTTGTAGTCGTCCGCTACGTGTCAATTCCGAGTCGTGGCAGAACAAGATCGAGGTTCTTACCGCGCTCCGGAATCATCCAGCACGCAGCCGAGGCCATCTACATGGGACGGTCAACGTTCATGGCTACAAAGAGCGCGGCGGCGAGTAGGTAGCTCAAACAGCCTGACGATTCTTACCGGGGAAATAACGGAACAGAATCAGGCACGGCTGAACAGCACAGAATAAAACGCGCCGAGATCACTGACTGGCGTAGGCCCGCAGTAGGTCATGCCTGGCGATCACGCCGATAGGTTTGCCATCCTGTACAACAATGAGATGACTCATGTGGGTCCTGAGCAACTTCTCTGCGACCTGCCACAGCGGGGTCTCTTTCGTTACTGTCGGTGGTGAATCCAGCATCGCTTCAGAAACAGGCTTCGAGTAACTCTCGATAAAGGCCTCCTGAACAGTGCCGATATGATCAGGCCCCGCTATGTAAAGCTCCTCAAGCACCCTGCGATCAGGACTGTATGCAGATGCCGGCTTCACACCGGCGATCTGAACCTGGAACGTTCGCTCTGTCACGACGCCAGTCATCATCCCGCGTTCATCAACTACCGGTAGACATCCAATTCTGCTTTCTATCATCAGTCTTGCCGCATCCTTGAGCTGAGTCGATTCGCTTATGACAATGGGGGGGCTGGACATAACCTCCCCGGCGGTGGCTTCTAGCGTTGATATTGCCATTTCGTGACTCCTGCATATTCATGCCTGATTCGATTGAGCCCATTCGACTGGTAAAAAGGGTTCGTCGGAGATGAGCTCGTCGATGGTCTCTCGTCTTTGCTATGTCCAAAGTGTCGGTGAAACAACCGCGTGCCCGGTGCATCTTGCCGTGACAAATCTGTGAGTGTCGCAGCAAAAATAGCGGAGATTCACGAAATCCTCATCCCACCGACCGTTCAGCATCACGCTCTGAACATACGGATCCGCATAGCCTGTTCAAGCGCGGTGTCCACCAACAGCCTGTTGAGCACACAAACGCTTTTCGACCTATTGGCAAAGTAGGCAATCTGTCCCGTTTGTGCGCTGCACTCGCTTATTCTGATTTATCTGGCGATGCGGACCTCTTTTCGGTTGCACTGAGCGGTAAAATTCACGCTGGTACGTGTGCCAGGACTGTTGCACCCACAGATGACCAAGCCGGGAGAGACACCGACAGATGCCTTCTGAAAAAGACCTAGAGCAAAACTCCACCGCCGCTGTTGGTCCAAAACGGGCGCGGCTAGTGCGATCGACACTTACCGCCCCGCAGATTGAGTTCGCGGACGATCTGGCCCGTCGACGACACGATGCTGCGTCATCGCTGAACACGCTTCCAGAGCTCGCTCGTCAGATGGTGAACGCAGAGTACGCAGCCATCACGATCATGAACTCCGATGGCAGAGTGACCGAGATGCTCTACTCCGGCCTCACTCCAGAACAGGCGGAGAAGATTGGTGCACCGCCGGAAGGCATTGGGGTTCTCGGCAGACTTGGTGACAATGACAGTCCATTGAGACTGGACAGCATCGGCGCTCATCGGCTTTCGGCAGGATTTCCGCCGCACCACCCTGAGATGGAAGCGCTGTTAGGCGTCTGTGTTTCGTCTGGCGGCGAAAGCACGGCAAACCTGTACGTTGCGAACGGCCCCGGTAAAGGTACGTTCTCGGAAAACGATCAGCAGAAGATCGCAGCATTGGCTGCGTATGCTCGGATAGCGCTCGACAACGCTACCCTCTATGAGGACGAACATAAGCTCCGCGCGATGGCTGAGGCTGCTGAGCACAGACTTTCAGCGGTCATCCGCGGCTCTGCGGCAGGTGTGGTCGTAAAAGACGCCGATGACGGCCACTTTCTGCAGATCAGCGGAGAAGCGCACAGAATCACCGGAATCGACTTCTCAGATCGTTCGCCGACCGACGTTCATCAGTTTCAGAGCCTGTACCACCACATAGGTGGCGCGCCTATGAAACCCGAAGAGATTCCAATGAACATCGCTCTCACGGACGGTATTTCTGTTGGCTCGACCGAAGTGCTTTTCAACAGGCCGGACGGAACTCGATTGCCGGTGCTGGTAAGCGCTGCACCGGTGTTCGATTCTTACGGAGAACTGGACTCGGCTGTTTGCGTGTTCGTTGATATCTCCAGGATGAAAGAGCTTGAGCAGGCGAAGGACGATTTCCTGTCGATGATTACGCACGATCTGCGAACTCCGCTGACCACTATTAAAGGAATGGCAGCGGCAGCACTTGATGCTGCAACTCGCTCCGATACAGAGGGTGCGGTCAGTCTGCTGGAGCCGATCGACGACGAGGTCGACTACTTGACGGAACTGATCTCCAATTTGCTCGATATGACTCGCATCGAGGCTCGCGGGGATGTGCTCGAACTGGAAGTCTGCCATCTTGCAGATATCTCCCAGGACTCATTTTCGAGGATGAACCGGACTCGTGACGCCCGGGGAAGAGACATTCATACCAATGTGCCGCCCGATCTTCCGGCCATCTTTGCGGACCCCAGTCAGATAGGTAGGGTGTTGGACAACCTTGTTTCAAACGCCCTCAAGTATTCGGCAGCGGGTATTGGCGTGACGGCAAAGATCGCCGCCGGCAAGAACCAGATTCGAGTTGAAGTCGATGACCGCGGACCCGGGATACCGGTAGAGCAGCAATCTGCCATCTTTGACCGCTTCGCCCGCCTGAAAGGCTCGGGTACAAGAGGTAGGCAGGGCTCCGGGCTCGGACTGGCAATATGCCAATCGATAGTTAAAGCGCACTCCGGCCAGATCGGAGTCGATTCGGACAGCAACGGGTCAGTATTCTGGTTCACGCTGCCGATGGATACGGGAAACAACGATATCCGTTAAAGTCAGACCGGAGAATTAAGAAGTATGACGATTGAAGATCAAGAAGATGCGAGCGTTATGCCAAACGACCTGCCAAAGGTTCTAGTAGTAGACGATGACCCGAAGATTCGGCGTCTGGTTGCCGCCCACATGACCCAACACGGATTCAGTGTTGAGCTGGCGGCAACAGGTGAAGAAGCGCTGGAAAAAGCACCGCTACACCAGCCTGCTGCGATAGTCCTGGACATCTCGATGCCCGGCATAGGTGGCTTCGAGGCGCTGGAACGACTGCGAGAGTGGTACACCGATCCCGTGATAATCCTTTCGGCAACGGACCAGGAGCGAGAGAAGGTGCGGGCACTCGATCTTGGCGCTGACGACTATGTGACCAAGCCGTTCGGCACGGAAGAGCTTGCTGCTCGTTTGAGGGCGGCGATCAGGAGAGCGGAGCGGCTGTCGTCTCCGGAAAACCAGTCAGAGCCGGTGGTGAATGCCGTCGATTTCGAGATCGACCTTGCGGCTCGGCTTGTTCACAAGAACAGTGAGGAGGTGCGGCTGACTCGCACCGAGTTCGATCTGCTTCGAACGCTGGCTGTTGATGCTGGCAAGGTGTTGACTCACCGCCATCTTTTACAGGAGGTTTGGGGGCCTGAGTACGGTGCTGAGACCGAGTATCTACGTACGTTCGTGAAGCAGCTACGCCGTAAGCTGGAAGTGGATCCGTCACGCCCACGCAGAATCCTGACCGAGCCAGGTGTGGGCTACCGCCTGTTCCTGGAATAGGGCAGCTAGCTGCGTTTTCCGGTGTCGCATGGGTAATTGCGGTGTAGCCATGTGGATGAATTGTCGGGGGGCGCGTTCGTTCGGTTCCCGGTGTGGCGCAGATAGCTGTTTGAATGAAACCGCGGCACGCCGCCCTACATCCTGAGTCGCTGCGAAGGACCCCGTATATGTGGGGCGACT
>JAJCYX010000466.1 GCA_029262715.1 Chloroflexota bacterium | reverse complement strand
TTCAACCTGACCTCGTTGAACCCTTGATCGGTCAGCTTCCCATCTCAGTTGACCGCTGTTGAACTCCACACTGTCGACACCTACGCTGGCCAGAAATTGAACTGGCTATATTGGAGGTGTCATATGGCAAATGACTGGGGCAAGGCAGCGTTTTTTGCGGGACTCGGCGGTCTTCTCGCCTGGAAGTCTTTGAGTCCTGAGACGCGGCGTGACTTCTGGAACGCCCTGGATCAAGTGACGAACTCACCGGCATTCGTTCCCCCGCCTCAACTGCAAACTGGTGTTCATGTTCTCCCTCCGGAGCTACCGCCTAAACCAGCACCACTGTCACTGATGAGGCCAGCCTCATTCGTCGAACCTGCGGAATTTCAAACGTCTGCAATGCCGGAATCTCTATTCGAGGCTTTCCGTAGCCTCCAGGGGACCCAACCCGCCATTGGAAAAACGCCAACGATTCTCCCAGAGCCAGATTCAAAGTGGCGGAACGTAATCACTCAGCCGTCAGTGGTCCTGATCCTTGGCAAACGAGGCTCAGGTAAGTCCGCTCTCGGATACCGATTACTTGAGCTGTTTCGCAACCAGCTCAGTCCGTACGTCGTTGGGATACCGGAAGCTGCGGCCAGAACTCTCCCTGACTGGATCGGCATCGCCGAAACACTCGAAGATGTGCCTCACAGGGCGATCATCCTGCTAGACGAGGCCCACCTTGCCTATCACTCCCGCAATAGCTTCAAGCAGGCGAACACCGGCGTATCGCGGCTATTGAACTTGAGTCGACAGCGTGAACAGACGGTGATCTTCGTGACGCAGGAAGCACGCCAGATCGATGTGAACATCGCCAGCTCAGCGAATGTCCTGGTATTTAAAGAACCTTCGATGCTCCAGTTCGAGTTCGAGCGGCGGGAGTTAAGGCAGCTAGCTCAAAAAGCAACAGACGCATTCACAGGTCTGAGCAACACGCTCCGAAAAAGTTCTAGTTATGTGCATTCACCGGATAACGATTTCCAGGGCTTGCTTGAAAGCGAGCTTCCCTCGTTCTGGAGTAATCGTCTGAGCAAGGCATTCGCATCAGAGGCGTCAACTGCGCCTGTGCGAAAGCCCGCCAGACCGTCGAGGAACGAAAAACAGAAAAGAGCAATCGAGTTGAGTAAGGCCGGTTGGTCTCTCAGTCAGATAGCCATGGATATCGGGGTGTCGAAGGCGACGGTAGTGAATTACGTGAAGGGTTATCCGTACCGCGGGCGATAGCATTCAGGATCTTATATCCAAGCCACGCTGCAAGAATGCCACCGACGACATAGACGGCCGACGCCGTCTTGGTCACGTCTGAGTCTCCACTCGTTCGGCCGAGTTCCTGGGCCATCGGCGCTGTCTCGTTCTCCGTTCTGAGAAAAGGCCGTGCCCACCGCGGAAAGTCCTCTGGCTTCGCCACCCCCATCTCGATCAATCGCTCGGGGAGGTCCGGCTGCATCTGCGCCCAGTACCTGACTTTGCGATCTTCAACGTATTCGTAACCGAGTCTCTGAAGCTCGGTATCGATTTGACCCACGGTGAAGATCCGGGCTGCGACGAGCCGCTTGGAAAGGATGTGGACGGCCCGCCTGAATGGATCGGTGTCGTAGTTACGTGGCTGTGCCACGCGAGCTATCAGTGGATCGAATTGTCGCCGGTAAGTCGCCACCATTGCAGTCTCTCCTGTGAAACCGTTGAGTGATCTGCCGTTCTTTTAGAAGTTTATGACATTTCGCATACAGGTAGCCACCGCATGGCACGAGATCACTCACCAAGCCTCAAAGATGCTACGTATTAGTCTATCCATTGCGCCGGAAGTGTTGAAGCGGCACGGCCTGCAATCCAGCAGGTAAGGGGCGGTGCGAATCCGACCCCGGCGCTCCATGACTTAAGAGTAATTCCACTATCCCACAGGTTCGCGAAACAGATCGTTGAGCGGCACCATTACCTCCACTCGATGCCAGGAGGGACAGATCTATGCTTTGGCGTGATAGCAGCTGGAAGATTGCTCGGTGCGTTGACATTCGGTGCCGGTCCCGCCAACGCATACCGATTGGTAAATGGTTCCAATCGAGCCGACTGTTTGACCCTGAGCCGATTGTGGTTGAGCGACAAGCTTCCGCAGAACTCAGAAAGCCGGGTCATCGGTATAGCCCTACGCGTAATCCGGCACGTAACCAACGTGAAGTTCGTCATCAGTTACGCCGATCCATCTCAGGGGCATATTGGCGGTATCTACCAGGCAACCAACTGGCTCTATACCGGACTATCTGAGGCGACGCCATTGCTCGACCTCGGCGACGGCGTCAACCGGCACTCGCGCTCGGTGTCTCACTCGCTCGGCACCCACAGCGTCCGATTCCTTACCCGGCAGGGCCTCGACGTACGGAAAATCCCTCAGCAGCGCAAGCACAGGTACGTCTACTTCCTTGACCCCACATGGCGGGAACGGCTGACCGGGCCAGTCCTCCCTTATCCGAAACAGGAGGAGGTCTCAGATGCAAGTCACTAATATCGCCCTCACCAACCTCACACCTGCCCCGTGGAACTCGAATGCGATGGACCGGGCGATGCTGGCAAGACTGGCGAAGTCGGTCAACACATTCGGGTTCCTTGAGCCGCTCGTAGTCCGCGACATCGGAGACGGCCAATTCGAGATCATTGGAGGTTCTCACAGGTTCCAGGTTCTCAAAGAGACAGATGCCGTTAACGCACCCTGCCTGGTAGTAGAGGCGGACGATGAATCGGCCAGGCTGCTCTCCCAGGCGTTGAACCACATAGAAGGCGAAGACGACGCGGCCATGCGGGCCGATTCGTTGAGGAGAATCCTCGCGAAGTTCTCCGAGTCGGATGTCCTGTCGATCCTGCCTGA
>JAJCYX010000465.1 GCA_029262715.1 Chloroflexota bacterium | reverse complement strand
GTTGAGATGGCGGGCAATGTCACCACCGTGACGATCACGTACACATTGGCGAACAACACCGACGACCTGATCGACGAAGGCTCATTCAAGACCTACTATCAGACATCAGGTGGCCTCCCCCAATACGGGTTCTTCGGCAACGTTCTTCCTGGGGATGCAATCACGCGAAGCTACCGTTTCGATGTGCCCGGAGGATCAACGCCCAAGTTCCTGGCATATCCGTCGCATTTCTTTGCGAGCACCTATGAGCACGGTGATCTCTTGTGGGAGGTTCCCAGCCCATAGAGCGTGATTACCAAGAATGTTTTCTGATAGAAACGGTGCGGCAACAGGGTCAAGTCTTGGCGAGTATCAGCGTTTGGGTAGCACCTGTGACCGGGGTGCAATCCTGAACCATCCTCGTATTGTGACCTGCAAACAGCCGTGCCGTTCAAGCTGGCTGGCGTGGTGGAACGAGGCCGATGAACATGCCCGGAATTGACCAGAACAATGACCTGCTCTCGCCGGAACAGGTATGGACGTATCTCCAGCGAGAATGCCCCCTTCTCTCGCGAATGTTCGGCCATTCATATGTCGAACGCGAGGCCAATAAAGACTATGCGCAGTCGTTGGACACGACGTTCCCGCGACAACTCGCAGAGTTGCCTAACGACACAACCCGCGGGTATTTGTCGAAGCTGGAGAGGCTCTTACAGGTCATCTCCGACGTGCCAGGCTTCGCGAAGTTGAGGGCCGGATTCCGAGGCTTTCATGCCCAAGCTATATCAACTATTCATCATGTAACTACGGCGGCATGGTTGGCGAAACAGCACCGTTTAGTTGCGTTAGAAAAATCAGTTGAAGGTGCGACCGTTGCCGACTGCGTTGTAGAAGTGCGCAGCCAACAAGTATTTGTCGAGTGCTTCGCCCCGGATCATCGGCCTTCGCATGTCATTACTGCCATTGATGGAGTGGCGGCATGGATGGAGCACGAGGATGAAGAGTATTGGCCAAGAGTCAACGGGATCGCAGCGAAATTGAACAGGCAGTTACCTTCAAGCTCGCCGGGATTGCTCTCCCTCGCGCCACGGTCTGCACTAGGTGTTAGCTGGGCCAGCTTTGCTCAAGCAGCGATGAACCCATTCCCGCATGTATTGGGTGCAATAGTGTGGAGGCAATACCCGTTGACCACGGTTCCGGGATGGCCCGAACTACTTGGCGCATTCCCGCACTGGGTAAGAAACAGAACCGCTGTTGGGATGAGCGACCTGATTCTTTGGGGGGACGATGGGCGGATTTGAAGGTTCCTGATAAGCGTCTAACCTGCGATATCCAGTGGTTTTCTGTATTCACAACTGTCTATACAGGCGCATCCAGTCCGGTAGCGTTAGCTACGGTTGGGTAGAAATCTCGGTAGATGCAGATGGCAGGAATCGAACCTGCGACCAAGTGCTTAGAAGGCGGGAAGCGGTATGCGCTATGCGTCTGTATTGCCGGGGGCTATGTGGTGGCGAAGTAATTATCTGTTATGAAACGGTGAGCCTCAGCCTGCATGGTGGGCCACCGTCGTGCCCGTCGATGGAGGACAGCTACCCTCGGTTTGTTCAGGAAACCTGCGGATGACATAGTATGGGCTTGGACGACGAATCAAGTGGAACACCACGCCGAGAACATGAACGCACTGTTGAACGAGGCAGCGATAGTTCGAGCGTTCGTTTACTGGGAGAGCAAGCATTGTTTGCAGAATATTTTATCGGTTCAATCCTTTCTCGTACCGGCTATCCGAAAACGAAAGGGCTTCGCCGAACAAAATATGTCGAAGTAGCCATGCTTGATTCAACAACAATTCAACTTTCGAGGTTAGGTGTGACGGTCGGCGTGCACGACGCTCAAACTGCTGGACGTCTATTAAGTGATACATGGGATTTTCCAGAGACGTCCCCGGCGACGTTATTTTCCAATTATGACCCATCAGGAGACATTGCTGCCCACCCGGAACTACCGCCTTGGGTGGCCTTCTCCAAGACGATGGGGATCGGCCCGAACGGGGGACAGCGCCCCGATGGGCACTTGTATTGGGAAGATCTTGCAGAGGCGACATTGACCGCAATGTTCGCGGTGTCGCTCACCAGAGGATTAATCTGGGGTCTCAGTCACACGGATATTGCTAGGACGGCGCTGGAGCACGATGTCGGTTTGGAGGGTGGTACTCGAACGTTTCTGACGAAATACTCAATCGACATTATTCCAACAGAATCTTTGCAGGACTTGGCAGAACATTCTATCGCGGTCATAAATTCCTACGCTGAATATAAAGGATCAATCCCAGATGTGGATCAAGAATTGCAGGATTACTTGGACCACCTCAGATAAAGGCGCTCTTGACACTGTTCATGCCATAGCTCGCGAAACTGGTTGAGCGCACAGTCAAATAGGGGTGCCTCTCCCGCGGCGCAGGCTGATGTCTTAGGACGTTGCAAGTCCATGGCCCCACACGGTGCGTGTCTTCTCTCAGCAAGTCAGCGCTAGCCCACATTGCAAGATGCCGGTAAGGGCGGATCACCAGCGCCCCATTGTGCGGCTCACCGACGATCTCAGCCTGATTGAATGAAACGTGGTGGAAGGCCAGAAGGTGGCACAGCACGCGGAGCCGGGAATGAGTGAGCGGGTCAAACGTCCACTTAACGGAGCCTGTGACGCATCGCGGGTCATTCATTCACGCCACACACCGCCACAGCACCTTTGCCATGGGGCAGATGATCGCGCAATGGCGTAGCGATCCCCGGTCAGGCGGTCACACCATATGGGAGTGTTACACTAGGCACGACCTCCTCTCTGAGCAGGGCGATACTCAACAGACCATCACACTCTAGTTGGCTCGCTTTGAGTAGTTCACGGAGAGTTCGATGGTCACATCAATCACTGACCTGGCCCGCACTGCAAGCGACTTTGGGCTCCGGCTCGAATTTAACCGAGCGTCGGTCGCGCACCGCCGTTATCGGATTGCCGATGCTGCGACTGGCACGGTGCTTGTAGGGGCAATGGTCCGCAGCTATGACTTAACCGCGACAGAAGCAGAAGAGTGGCTGACCGCGCCAGCAGCGTTAGCCGTATTGCGGTACTTGAAACGCAAGTGGTGCTGACAATAAGAAAGGCCCCGGAGAAATCCGGGGCCTCTCCATCTAGCTGAGTCGCCGTACGGCTGCTGCATAGCTCAAACCCGCTGGCAGGTCGAACAGGTCCAGTACCCATCTCGGAACGATGTCCGTGCAATTCCACAGTTGCCCGCGTGTCTTGCGGTCGAGCGGAACCCCATCTTGATACTGCTGTTCGGCCCAGTTCGTGAACGCTTCCCTGCTCTCGGCAGGTGCGTGTCCGTCGCGGGCAGTTTTGAACCTTTGCATTGCTTGGTCTCCGATCTTTATGGTGTCGTTTGATTTCGACCCAAGCCATGCCCTGCCAAGCCATGCGATTGCGATTCTACCATCTCAGCCTCACGAAACAAGCCGCGCCGCCGGGCTGTAGGCACGCTGCTGTGATGAAGTGGAATAACTCGTGGTGCGGAAACGACAGCAGCACAGCACCGATCACGGTCGCCATGAATCCGATGAGCCGCGCCCGACTCGTTCGCACCTTCGCTGGCTGATGCACATTGTCCATGAGTATCATGATCGCGCCCTAGCAGGTTGACCTCAACAAACTTATCTCCGGATAATCTTCCGCTGGTCACCAGTGCCCCAAGAGAAGCGAAACAACCGGCCAGCGGACACCCTTATCCAGACGATCTGAGCAGAGCGGGCTCTCAGGACGGCCCCTGATGGGCGTTACACGCCGGGATGGACATTCGAGCCGCTAACGCACTCCCGCGCCAGTCTGCTGATGCACATGATGGCCTTTCACCGTGGACGACGCGAGTTGATCTCTCAGCGCAGGGACAGTCCGGTTCCATCTTCTATCCGACCAGGGCAGAAGCGGATCGCACATCCCTCACTCCGGGCGCAAAAGGTTCTGCTCTACAACACCATGCGTGAACAAAAGGTCACTGGGGCTGAACTCGCTCGTAGGTTGAGCAAGGCGCCGAATCACGTACAACGTCTCTTAGACGTTCTGCACGCTTCAAGACATGATCAACTGGATGAGGCAATGGCGGAACTGGGCAAGCGGTACAAGGTCGATGTCGGACCGCTGCTGTTCGCGGTCGATTAGACTTGAGACGCAAGCGATCACCGTTCACCCTACTATCCAGTACCTCTAACTCGATACTGTTTGGGTTGATCGTTGCGCTTGTGGTGATCCTCGTCTGGGTGTTCTGAGACGCTGGACACCTGCTCTCTAAAGCGACCATGTAATTTGACAGATCCTTTGTGGTTGCTAGAGAGTAAAAGAGCAGTCACCGTTGGCGATATATGACTGTTCCGATTGGACGCGGCGGGATGGGATGGGGTCCGGCGACCATCAGTGAGCTTCAGTGTCGCCAGCCAATTCGATCCATTCGAGACATAGTAAGCGCGCCGAGGAGAAGTCTTGGCAAAAGGCAGAGGAAATTCCAGAAGGCCCGCCCGCAAGCCATCACCGCACCTACAAAGGATGGCACAGCAGGGCGCGGCCCCAGCTAAACCAATGGCGGGGCAACAAATGACTACTCAGGCAGATCCTTTTGCAATTGTTCCAAACCGGGATCAGGGACAAATCAAATCACTAATCACCGACCTAGAATCAGAGCGCGGCTCAAAAGTGATCTGTTTCTGGCTGGATGACGCTTCTCCGATCAACTGGGATGCCATGCCGTGGTTCCGAAAGCAGCTCCGGAAGATTGGTCGGCAAAAGAAGCTCGATCTTTGGATCAGGAGCCGGGGCGGTACAACGGAGGTGCCGTGGGAGCTGGTTCAAATGCTGAGAGCTTTCAGCGACGAGTTCAGCGTACTTGTGCCGGAGTACGCTCATAGCGCAGCCACCCACACAGCTCTTGGAGCGGATGAAATCGTAATGGGCCCGTTTTCGTTCTTGTCCCCGGTTGACCCCCAGCGGAAGCACCAAATGCTTACCGATGAAAAAGGGGAGCGATTGGCTATTTCAGTGAGAGACCTTAAGCATGCTGTTGAGTTCATTCGAGATCAAAACGATGGCGAACCATTGCATGACGAGGCTTTTGCTTCGGTCATTACCGCGTTGTTCGATAAAATCCATCCGCTCGTAATCGGAGGAATCGAACAGTCCTACACTTTGGCAAAGCGAATATCTGAAAACATGCTATCGCTGCACATGGATCCAGAAAAGGACGCCGCTGGGATTAAGAGAATCACAGACGCCCTCGGTGATGATTTCATGTCTCACCAATACCCGATTGGGATGGGCGAGGCTAAACGGCTAGGACTAAAAGTGACTGAAGCGTCAGAGGCTGTTTATGACAAGATGTGGGCAGCTCTTGATCTGTATTCCGCATCACAAGGGCAAACAGCCAATATCCAGGGTTCCGGTCCAACCGGCTCCCAGCAGTCGGCAATTTCAGCGTCGTCGATACATATCGACTCGACTGATATGCAAATTACTGGATTCAGGATTTACCAAACTGATCCAGATACCGGTGCCACGCGACAAATTGGCGTGGAATGGCGAGAGCTCTAACCAAGGCTAGAGGGCGGTTGAGAGCACAGAGTTATCCGATCCAGTCAACTCAACCTCTGTGAGGCTCGTAAGACTTGTCGGTATGAGGCTAGGGTCATTGTCACCGCTCTGGACTACCTCGAAATCTGGCGCGTCTTCATAGACAGGCAGCATTAAGACAATTTCGACTGCTCTGACGCCTCTCTTCGATGACATTCCGGTACTCCAAATTGCGCTATCAGGCTTACGCTATTTACTAATCATACTGCGGAACCCCGCTGTTGGGAGCAGAGACTAACATACGAAACTGTGTTTTCGGTGTGAATTATGAAAGACGCTCCTAAATGGGAGACTAGTTCCGTCACCCGATCTTGACACCCGAAATCGTGCCGACTGAGCCTACGGCTTCACCTGCTGCGCGGGCACTGGCACCTTGAAGGTGCTCACATGCTTCTGACCGTGATGCCGTGTTAGATGTAAAATAGGCCAAGTTCCACCTGACACCGCGAGGTTGACTTGGCTTTACTAGTCGTCTGTAGAGAGTGCTTAAAAAAGATGCAGGGGCCGGATCTGCTAAAGATGCCTTCACACAAACCGCCCGGTGAAGAAGGTAACCGTTTGGCATTGGACTGTCGGGGATCGGGTTGGCCCCCAACCGACAATTACGGTTCGGTATGACCTAGCGCTGCGACACACCTAGTTGACTGATCGCCAAATATTGGGAGAGTAGAAGAAACTGCTGGCATCGCGTGCATGAGCGAGCGAGGGCTTCTACGAGAGCCGTCTTTGGGAGGGCTACTGAACGATCACCGTG
>JAJCYX010000464.1 GCA_029262715.1 Chloroflexota bacterium | reverse complement strand
CCGGTCGTTCGCTGGTTCAGCAGCCTCCATTTCACGAATCGCCGCCTTTTCGGCAGTGGCCATCTGCTCGGCGGCTTCAGGCGAGGAGTCGTTCATAAGGTGGTCGTAACCAGGCACACCCATGTAGGTTGCGCCGATTGGACTTAGCGAGGCGTAGGTCTCGACGAACTTGTCTGCAATCTCGTAGACGGTTGGCATATCAGTTCTCCATCACAGATGAGGCCTATTTGTGAACACTCGGACGGCGGTTCAGGTGATCTTCTTGTACCGGAACCCACCAAGCGTAAAGCCTTCAGGTTGGCTTGCTTCGTTTCTCGAAAACAGCACCTTTTCTCCTGCACCGCGGCCATTGACTACCATGAAGGTATCGTCATCTTCAGCGGGCTCCAGCGTTGCCGGAAAGTGCAGTCCTGCACTGCTGCCTTCCGGTCCAGCGAACCGCAATCCGGTCGATGTGCCTTGGACCGTCAATGGCAATCCGGGTTCGGCCCAGTAGTTGCCGTCGTACTGACCGGGAACAAGATTGGGAACCTGAAATGCACTGCTGGAATCGCTCGCAGGATCAGCATTCTCGATCACAATACTGGCAATGTTTAACGCCAAATCTGAACTCAGGCCCGATGGCCACATGTTCATTAACGCGATCACGCCGGTACGGGTTGGGACGTTGAATATCACACTCGTCGAGAAGCCGTGTACTGCACCACCGTGGTTCCAGTAGACATGCTCGCCGCGTCTGACAGCCCTCCAACCGAGACCCTGGCCGTTCGACCAGTCGTCCGCTACATAGACGGGACTATGCATCTCGTTGAGCGATTGCTTCGAGAGCACTGAATCCGGGCCGCTGCCGAGCTGGAATCCCACCCACTTCGCAAGATCTTCAACATTTGTCTGGAGCTGCCCTGCGGCAGAGAAGCCGTTCAGGTGACCGATAGGCGCTATTCGTGCTTCGGACTCATCGGGCGATGGCGGACTATAGCCGGTCATCTTCAGCTTCTGCTGCTCGGGTGAAAGATCGTATGCCGTGTTCGCAAGACCGAGCGGGCCGATGATCTCGTCATGCACGTATTCGATGTAAGGCTTGCCGGAGAGTCGGGATATCACCTCACCGAGCAGGCTGTAGGCGAGGTTCGAGTACTTCCACTGAGAGTCCTGCGGGATTACGACCTGGATTTTTTCCAACGAGTCCAGCACATGTTCAAGTGTTGGAAAGTTCGGTGTGTCCCAATCGAGATCAGGATGCTCGGTGCTCAGGCCTGAGTAGTGAGTGAGCATCCGCCGAATGGTGACGCCTTCGAGTGGTGCCGAAATCGCTTGCGCTGCGGTGAACTCGGGAATGTAAAGCAGCAATGGGTCGTCGAGTGCCAGCAGGGATGCGTCTCGCAGCTGCATGATCGCCGTTGCGGTGAAGGTCTTCGTGACGGATGCGACTCGTGCTATGGATTGTTCGGTAGGCGCAGCGCCTGTCGCAACATCGGCAACACCATGAGAGAAAAAACCGGCAAGCTGTCCATCGACGACAATGCCGAAGGCTGCACCAGGGACGGTAGACATCCCCTGTTCGGCTTCAATGAGAGCGCTGATTTGCGAAGTGAGAGATTCTGACAGTTGGTCTGGCAATTGAGAGGCAGGCACCGTTGCGTGGTTCAGCCGCCGATACGTTCCGGCGGGCAGGCCTGTCACATTGACCGAGCGCTAACCGAGTGTCAAGAGAATCAGGCCGCCTGCTGGCCGCCATTTTTCTGGGCCATCGCCACGTCGACCTGCTTGTGATAGTGCTCAATCCGGTCTTCCAACCGGCGCATGGCAGTACGCTTCATCGTGACTGACTTGGTCAGCTCCTCGATCTTAACGGCCGCCTTTTCCTGATCGTCCTCGAACTCAGCGACCGCATTCAGAGCATCCTGGTCGAGCTGGCGAGTGTCCACATCCGGATTCTGACTGATCAGGTCCTGCTTGGCCTCAGCGATGGCCTCATGCAGTTCTCTCTCACGCTTAGCGCGCTCTGCGACGAACGTCCTGGCCGTTTCCAGCTCCTCGTTCATATCCTCTGCCTCTTTGGCCGTCTTCCGGTAGTCAGAGAGGCGCGCCTCCACCTGTACAAGCAACCTGTTCAGCTGCTCGGCGATGTGCGCTGAGAGAGTCGGCTTGCCGGTCTTGCCGACCTTGCCAAGGTGAGTCATGAATTCGTGGATTTTTGGGTCGTCTGTCCAATGTGCCATGATGAAGTTTGATCTCGAATCCAGAAGTGAATCACTCGTAATTGCATCGACGATGCGTGAACCGTAGGCCCGCCGCAACCGACTCGTCACATACCCGTCACATACGTGTAGTCTCACGCTACTCGTCTACTGGGGTCTGGAAATAGGTCATCTCACATATTCAAGGTGTGATTTCCTCAGAAATTGTCTCAAAAAAGTTCGAATGCCCGCTCATCGAACGGTCGTCTAATCAGGGAGAAGGTCTGCGCATGAAGGTCACAGGTATCAGCATCGACGTCGTTGAGCGTGAGGTGCCGAACGTTCGGATACAGGATCACCGCGGTGGTATAGGCGGCAAGGTGCGCAACGGCGTGCTGAGAGTCCAGACCGATGCGGGGATCGAGGGTAATTGCACTGTCGGCGACCGTTCCGGTGAT
>JAJCYX010000463.1 GCA_029262715.1 Chloroflexota bacterium | reverse complement strand
CATGATGCCGTTCAACCTGACCTGGTTCGAGGAGCCGCTTCAGCCGGAGAGCATTGACGCCATGCGCCAGCTTCGCCGCAACACGGACATCAACCTGTGCATTGGTGAGCGGCTGTACACCCGCTGGGACTTTGCCCCGTACCTGCAGGAAGGCCTGGTGAACTACATCATGCCGGATATCTGCTGGACGGGCGGCATTTCCGAGATGAAGCGCATCGGCGTGCTGGCGGAGACGTACTACGTGCCCATTTCGCCGCACGATGCCTCCGGGCCGATCAATGTGACGTCAGGCGCGCATGTGCTGATGAACCTACCGAACATCTACAGGCTTGAAATGACGGATCACGCCCGTGCTGCCTATGACGCTGTGCTGACCGAGCCGCTCGACATCCGTGACGGCCAATACCACATGAACAACAAACCGGGTCTGGGCTACGAGCTAAACCACGATTTCATAGCCAGCCACCCAGACCCGCAGTGGGAGGCGTTGAGGTAGGGAGGGTGGTGATGTCGTTCTGACAGCACCACGTAGAGGTTCAGGCCGATTCAGCCGTCAGATTATTCAAGTTCAGCCACGCGAAAATCGCCAGAAAAACCAGTCCCGTCAGCAATCCAGTAAGTGTTATCAATGTTGCAGTGATCGACGTTGCTCTAAAAGTGAATTGTCTGGATTCCATCCCGATTTTGACCCTCCACACCTCTCCTATCCAATCACCAACCAAACGAGGAACGCCCGCCGCCACCGCGGCTCCAAAGCAGGTCCACGACCACTTTAGGAAGTGTGTGTTGATGAGAGCCACGTCCCTTGAAAGAAATAGAACCGACAGGCCTAGCACAGTCGCGGCAAGAGTTAGTGATCGGTCACCGAGTATTTGCCAGCTGGCTCGTTCAGAGTCAATAGCCCTGCGTGGGCTACATCAATCCGATCCCGCCTTCGATGCTGGTTTTCTTCGAACTGCCTGAGTGGGTTATTTATCACCAGAACATCTTACAGAACGGCCTAGATCGTCACGACCGATCCTGTACTACTCGCGTGGACAATGAGTCGGCATGAGAAGAAGTGAGTATGCCGCGTTCAACTAACTGAGCTATGGAACTGAGGCCTCCAGGGTGACGTGGAGTTCCACCGTATGGCGGACCGGATTCCGGACCACACCCTTCTGCATATCCAGCGGTGGGCAACGCGATGCCATCCACAGCCAGTTCACAACGCAGATTGCGGATCGCAAGAGCGGTTTCTTCCGCAATATCAAGCGTGGCCATCATTACCAAAGGGGTGACGATATTCAAGTCGATCGGAATGCCAACTGAAGTGGTGGCAATTGCCTGTTCCGTCGCCAAGCCGCTCTCGACAAGAGCCGTCTGTAAATTGCTTGGTTCGCTTTCGGACTGCTCACACGCAGAAAGCACAGCCGTCGCGATGAGAAGAGCGATTAGAACTCTCATATGTGCATCTTACGAAATAGGGTGAAATAACCGGTCATGTGCATCCAGTGGGTCCTCCCTGCGAGGGCTCAGCATGATGCCTGGGATACGAGCTAAATCATGATTTCATTTCAAGCCACCCAAACCCGCAGTGGGAGTCGATGAGGTAGATGATGAACGCGAAAGTCGTTCCTATGGGTTTGACGTTGGTCGAAATTATCAGTCAAAGTCATCGACATCGCTAACTCCGCTGAGGTCATCGGCCGGTGGCGTCGGTGCTGTGATCGCTCCCCACACACCCTTCAATGCAGACTGTATTCGGCCAAGAACTCCGGGTGATTCCACCTTGTTATTGTTGTTTATACCACCGGTTTATCGCGGATGGCACTGGGCGTCAATGGCTACTGATGCTAAGGGCCATAGCTGAGAGTGATACCGACAAGAACAATCACCGAAGCAAGGGCCAACAATTTATTCATGTCCGGCAACTTAGCAGCAGGTGACAAACGGAAAGTTTGTCAGGCACTCTCTGCCTAGTGCACATACAGCGAATAGCCAAATAAGCCTCTACACCTCCTCCTCTCCCACCCATCCGCTAAGCTAGCGCGCTCAACTGAAGGACTCTACCGACCCACCCTCTAACTCCCTCCCATCTTGGGAGGAGGAAGATGCAAGCTCATGGCGCGCATCCCTCGTTGCAACGCATCTCTGAAATAAAACTCTCGTCACGCTGGATCATCGTGATCGGTGTTGCACTGGTCCTGTTCGGAACCGCTGGCAGCCGATTCTCGTTCGGCGTCTTCTTGCGGCCGCTCACCGAAGAGTTCGACTGGTCCCGAGGCTCACTTTCAGGCGCTCTCGCCGTAGCAGGACTCGCCACCGGGCTGCTTCGGCCAGTCGCCGGTTCTCTATCCGATCGCTACGACGCCCGTCACGTCGCTGCCGTGGGTCTCGTCATGGGCGGCATCGCTCTACTGGGACTCTCTCGCATCGGCGAGCTTTGGCAGCTCTACGCCCTGTTCCTGTTCATGGGCATCGGCTTCACGCTTGCGTCACCGGCAACGTTGACCAAGCTCGTAAGCACGAGATTCACCCGGCGACGCAGCCTCGCACTGTCGCTAGCAGGAAGCGGATCAGCAGTGGGAGAGACAGCGTTAGTTCCGTTGGCCGCAGTGGTTCTCACACTCGGAGGCTGGAGATCGGCCTATGTGGTACTGGGAATAGTCCTGCTGGCGATAGTTCTACCCGTCTCGTCGTTCCTACTCAGCTCATGGTTTGGGCGTCGCAACAGTTCCGAGGCCGAGGATGAGGAGAACGCTTCGGTTTCGGCCGCTCGGTCGAACGAGCATCAGTCCAGTGCAGGTGCCCCGGCCTGTGCGTGGATGCCAGATGACGGGATGTCGCTGAAGCAGGCGGTCCGGACGCCCATTTTCTGGGCCCTCACGGCGGGATTCTTCACCTGAGGCTACACAATGGGCTTCGTGAATGCCCACTATATTGCGTATGCCACGGAGCTTGGCGCGGGTGCAGTCGCCGCCGCGGGCTCGCTGGCGTCTGTGGGAGTCATGGGGATCATCGGAGCGCTCGGTTTCGGCTATTTCGCAGACCGAAGAGGCACTCGTCCGGAGTTGTCGATCGCCTACACGTTCCGAGGCCTGGGCTACGCCGTTTTATTGCTTGCCGATTCACTGACGATGGCAACGCTGGGTGTGATGATCATTGGTATGTCGTGGACATCTGTGATCTCCCTGACCGGGGCCGTCAGCGCTGACCAGTTCGGTTTGCGAAGGCTCGGCACCGTCTATGGCGCCATATTCGGCATCATGCCGCTCGGTGCGTCGACTGGTGTGTGGGTGGCGGGCAAGGTGTTCGACTCGGACGGCAACTACAACCTGGCTCTGTGGATCAGCATGGCGCTGGGACTGGGCGTCGCAGCGTTGATCGGCTTGCCAAGATACCGACAGCTTGCACCACGGCTAGACGCACAGACAGAGCCGGCGTGAGATGCGGTTCGGTAGTCGCCTCCAGCATCCGTTGCATCATGGACTAAGCGAGAACCCCTGATCTGAGACTTCATTACTCGACGCAAAGTAATCTGTTCAACGGCAAGGTAAAGACCGATACTGCCAACAGGAATTCGTTCGCTGCTCTCAACCGAGATCGAGCGTTAGGCGGACGTAGCAAGCGTTAAGCCAAACGTGGTCAGGACGCGCCAGCTGTAGATTGAACAAACCCTGGCCGATTTACGCACAGCTAATGGACCGAGAGAACTTCTCTATCGGTAACAGCCATTCAGCTTTCAGACAAGAATGACCTATCGACCTGAAATTGACGGACTGCGAGCGATTTCTGTAATCGCAGTAATGCTTTTCCACGGTGGAATCTCCGGGTTCTCCGGTGGCTTTGTTGGAGTGGACGTCTTCTTCGTGATATCGGGGTTCCTCATCACTTCCCTGATTGTCAAAGACCTGAATGCAGGGAAGTTCAGTTTCTGGGGATTCTGGGAGCGCAGAGCAAGGAGAATCCTTCCCGCTCTAATTACGGTCTTGCTGTTCACGTTGGTGGTCGGATGGCTTGTCCTACTGCCGTCGGATTTTGAACGACTAGGCACGTCGGCTTTTGCACTCAGTCTGTTCAGTTCTAACCTATATTTCTGGGACATCGCAGATACCAGTGGCTATTTCAATGAGTCCTCAGATCTGTTCCCACTGATCCACACTTGGTCTCTTGCCGTTGAAGAGCAGTTCTACCTGCTGTTTCCTGTTCTGATGTTCGTAGTAACAAGGTTTCTGTTAAGGCTGAGATGGCTGTTGATCGCGGGTGGAACGGCCGGGTCGCTTGCAGTCAGCGTCTGGCTGGTTTCCGGCAATCATCTCGACGCCGCGTTCTATCTGTTGCCATCGAGAGCCTGGGAGTTGGGTGCAGGCGCACTACTGGCTCTGTGGGCGACCAGGAATCCGCCATCACTACCTAGAGTTTTCGCCGAACCTGCGGCCTTGGCAGGCCTGGCGCTTATCGGCTTCGCAGTCTTTACTTATGATGCGAATACCGAATTCCCCGGGCTCACCGCTATCGCTCCAGTCGCAGGAGCGTCGCTATACGTCTGGTCGAACACCGGTCGTAGAACACTTGCCGGTAATGCCCTGTCGTTGAGGCCAGTTGTATTTATCGGCCTTCTCTCGTACTCCCTCTATTTGTGGCACTGGCCTCTCATCGTATTCGCCGGGTACTCAGACGGCGACGCCGATCTTTCTTCGGGTGTGGTCGCTGTGGTCATCGCCGTCAGTCTGGTCCTTTCGTACCTTTCATGGCGGTTTGTTGAGTCGCCGTTTCGCCGAAGGCGGGTGATCTCGACGCGACGTGGCATGTTAACCAGCTCCGTGACTGTTCTTGCTCTATTCGCAGCGATAGGTCTGGGCATTCAGGCAGCAGAGGGAATCTCGGTTGGAGCCTCTGCGGAGGCAGCTTCAGTACCGGGCACTGATCACGCCCGTACGGAGAGACAGGTGGAGTGCATCGTTACGGGTCCGGAGCTTGCAGGTTCTATTCACGTGGGTTCTTTTTGCAGTTATGGCGATAACTCAGAAACCCCGAAGTTTGTATTGTGGGGAGACAGCCATGCCAATCACCTTATGCCGCTCTTCGACGATCTCTCCGACGGTTCGGATATTAGTGGGCTGCATATAACCGCAGCTGGCTGTCTCCCGATTCTTGATGCCGTTCAGCTGGACAGACTCGGTTGCTCAGGTTTTAACGATGCGGCTCGCAGCGTCCTGCAAAATTCAGATGTACAACATGTGATTCTTGCGAGTTGGTGGACTCTCTACCTGACGGATCAAGAGAGCCTGTTTTCAGCTCAAACTGAAACGGCGGAATTGGATGGTGATGAATCAGGCGGCAACGAACTTTTCATCGATTCTGTTGAGAAGCTGCTGACAGACGGTTTTGAGGTGTGGCTGGTTAGGGACAACCCAAACTTTGAGTTCGACCCGAACCGGCGCGCTCTTGGTGGAGAACGCCTCGGGTTGGATGACAGGGACTCAGGAATAAGCTACTCGGCCTACCTCAGAGAAAATGAACTGGTGGACAGTATTTTTGCGAAACTTGAGATCCAAGGGGCCAACATAATTGACTTGCCGGAAGTTCTTTGCGATGGCGATTTCTGCCCCGTCGTCAGGGACGGTGTACCGCTTTACAGAGATCAAGATCACCTATCGATCTTAGGCTCCCGGTACGTTGAGTCTGCTTTCGACCCGCTGTTTGATGCACTGGTTGACAGAACCCCGGCAACAAACTAGCCGGCTGATCTTCGAGCCGAATTGGCCGAACTTCTCATCGAATTGACTTCTCCTGCGCGTCTTGCAATTCGTTTGAAGCCCGAAGTACAGATAAACTTCTCTGCATGCGCCTGTCCCCTGCCGAAATATCGCTCTCGCGGCTAGCCCGCACGCACCAGCAGTTCCTCGACATTATCGTTGAGGTCAGCAACGAGATGGCGGCCGCCTGGAACCCTCCGACCGCCCCGTCGATCAAGTGGCACATGTGGCACATGGCTCGCTGGGCCGACTACGTGCAGTCGCTCCTGGCCCCAGTGACTGCTGGCGAATCCGACCATTCGAATCATGGCACCCAGTTGTGGGACGCGCTCGGTATCGCCGATGATTGGGGGTTCGATGACCGCTCACTTGGAACATGGGGAGTCGGATCGCAGCTCACTGATGAGGAAGCACAGGATTTGCCGCTGCCATCATTGCAGCGTGTGATTGGCTATGCGCGATCTACATTCGAAGTGTTGGAACGCCGGTTTGCTGAGATCGACGATGGCATTTACGAGACTCCGTTCATAGACTGGCACGGAAATGACACGACCGTCGGGGATGCAACAGTCGGTTACCTTGCCCACGCCAATCGGCACCTCGGAATGATCGAGGCGCTTCGTGGCATGCGTGGACAGTCCGGTACTGCGACTATTTGATGGCAATCGAAGCGAACTCGGAATCTGCTCGAGGACATCGCTCATTTCAGGCAATCGCGGTTCCGGCCATCCTGCTTGTCGCCCTTGGTGTCACTCTATGGGTGTCTGTGTTTGCCGGGGGTATAGATGACATTCCGCCGAATCTGCAGGCGCGAAGAGAGAACGAGCTTCCTGGTTTCTGGGCGGCCCGATTCGCCATAGCCGAAATACGGACAGCCGTACCCAACGGCAGTGCCGGTCACGCTGGCCTTCTTGCAGGAACTCCGCGACGCGTAAGTGTCCGATACGAAGATCTGGGATCTGTGTCTAGTTGGACCGTCTACGTCCGCGGGCCCGTACGCGTGCGCCCGAACACGCCTGATGAGTTCGTGACCCAGGAAGGCGAGATCGTGATTGAAATAGCAGCTGTTGGCGGTGACATCGCGGGAAATTTCTCGGCTGGTCGAGGGGTTCTGAACGATCTCGGTATCTCACCGGACGACTTCATCGAGGTCCCTCTCCGCCTCGTCTGGCCGCCCGTAGATGTGTGGATCCGGCTCTAGGCTTGCCGGTCGAGGCAAACTGACGTTATTGTGCGGCTTCTGCCCGCAGTCAGCGACACATCAGTACCCCGAGGAGTCTCACATGCCCACGCAAAACTATGATGAACTGCTGGACAAGGCTAAGGAATGGCGAGAGTGGTACTACGACGGAACAGTTGCTATGAACCCGGTGACTGAGCCGGTTCAAGATGCTTTCGAATTGATCAACGCAACACTTTTCGGGCACATCTATCAGCGCCCAACGCTCGACGGCAAAACCCGAAGCATCTGCACAATTGCCGCTCTCGTCGCTCGTGATAAGCCAGATCAGTTGGCCGGTCACATCACAGGGGCGCTGTTCTATGGCGGTTACCCTGCGGCTGTAAATGCAATGAACGCTGCGGCAAAAGCATTTGAGGACTACGACAAGCGCCACGCGAACGATCAGGTGTAGCCGCTCGGGCTAACTACGGCATAGACGCGAAAAGGCGCTCCCTTAAAAGAGCGCCTTTTCTTGTCCCGACATTTTTGAAGCCTAGGCTGCTAGTTCGTTTTTGTAGCGAGCGGTCAGCTCAAGCAACTCAACGGCCCGTTCCTCTTCATCCACCGCTTCATCGATCGCTCGCATGTCAGCAACCTGCCGCTCGATCTGCTCGGCAGCTTCCTTCTTGAGCATGTCCGAAAGGTCG
>JAJCYX010000462.1 GCA_029262715.1 Chloroflexota bacterium | reverse complement strand
ACGGTCTAACTCAGTAAGCGGCGGGAACTGGTGATGGCAAAGGTAAAAATGGTGCCCGAAGAAAACCGCTCATGGCTTGGCCGCCTTCTTGGCAGGTCTCGCAACGATATTCCAACTGAAGTTGACCCGTGCGACGATCCTTCGACGCGCAGCGATGTTGATTGCGGTGATGTGCGTGCAAACGCATCTGACTACATTGACGGTGAGGCCAGCCCTTCGCTGACGCACCGGATCAAGGACCACCTTGGCCTTTGTAAGGACTGCAACGGCTGGGTTCGTTCACTTGCGGCCACCGTAGGCTTCACTCGGGAGCTACCTCAGGAAGAGGTCCCCGATTCTCTTAAAGAGAAGATTCGAAACATCTCGAGTGAAAACTAGCCGGTAGACAAAGACCATAGCAAGCAGAAGGCCCACGGTTTAACCGTGGGCCTTCTGCTTGCTATGGTCAAGTGCACGATGGCAGAGTGTTAGTGAGGATGTTCGCTGTGCTTCTCGTCGCCAGCGGAAACATGTCCAACCGGGCCGAGTCGACGCCTGTGGTAGACCATACTGTGGAGGAGAATGGCGATGCCCAGCCCTGTGATGCCGAACACAACTTCGGGGACAACTGGTGATATGGGGCTTAGCGTTGACACCAGGTAAACCAGGTATCCCAGCGTCGCTCCCCACAATGTCGGGTGATCGAAGCGAGAGTTGAATCTCAGCGTCACGAACCCGATAACGAAATATGCAGGTAGAGCAGCAAGCGGAGTGATGCCAAGCACCACACCCGTCAGGCTCGACACCCCATCACCACCGCGGAAGCGGGTCAGTGGAGAGTTCCAGTGACCAAAAATCACCGCAGAAGCCGGTAAAAGAAGCCACACATCGTCCAGTCCAAGGCCACGAGCAATTAGAATCGCTGTCAGGCCCTTCGCCGAGTCGATTAGAAAGACCCATATGCCAGCGGGGCGAGAGACCTCTCGCCAGATGTTAGTAGCGCCCGCTTGCCGAGTACCAACCTGGAAAATGTCCTTGCCGTATAGTCGACCCGTCAAATACGCAGTCGGCACGCTTCCAAGGAAGTATGCGATCACCGCAGCAACGGCGAGAATCGAAAACGTAGGAGCATCAGACATATTGCCAGTCAGTATACATCGGGTGGACAAAACCAGTGCACGTTCAAACGCGCACTCGCTTGTGCGTCACCGCCACGATTGTGCAATCTCCCTACAGGTAAAAATCGAAGCGAACGGTGAATGACTGATAAGCCAGCAGCAGCACCGGCGAGTCCGAACGATCCGGCGACCTCGAACACTTCCGTGGCCAAACCCACAGCGCAAGCACCCAGTAACCGGGGACGCTTCGCAAGCGCACTCAAAGACCCTGGCCTGAGGCGGTTCACAGTCGGCACCCTCGCCTGGGGAACTGCCCACCAGATGATCACCGCATCGCAGGGGTTCGTACTTCTCGAACTCACCGATGACCGCATCTGGCTCGCATGGCTAGGAGCAGCAGTCGGAATTCCAAACATCATCGCCGCAGTCATTGGCGGAGTGCTCTCAGACAGACTTCAGCGCAGAACCCTGCTCATCCTTGGCTCAAGCATAGTCGCGCTGCCCATGCTCGCCATCGCAATCCTCTACGCCACCGACTCACTGGAACCGTGGCACATACTCCTCGCCGGATCAGCACAAGGCGTCTCCCTGGCCCTCGACTGGGTCTCCCGGCTTTCGTTACTGCCAAGTGTCGTCTCAAGACGGATCTTGGTCAGCGCGTTGTCGATAGACCAGGCCGCATTCAACGCAGCCCGCGTCTTTGGCCCGCTCATTGCCGCCGCAATACTCGCCACAGCAGGTACCAGCTCCTCTTACGTAGTCATAACCGGGCTGTTCGGCCTCGCCATCCTCATCTACCTCACCTTCAAGCGGCAGCCAGAGAACCCCAACAACGAGCATCGAGAAAAGATCGGTTTTGGCAGTGCGCTTCACGAGATCAAAGAAGCCGCAAGCACGCTACGCACCGACTCCGTTCTCAGCCTGAACGTGTTGTTTACGGCCATGAACGCCATGATGCTCGGAGGTTTCGTGTTCATGATCGCTGCCTTCGTCAAGGAGGAGTTCGACTCCGGCGAGTTCGGCCTTGGCCTCATATTCGCAACCACCGGCACCGGTGCGTTCATCGGCGCACTGGTCGTTGCCTATCGAGGTGGAACCTCGTCTGCCGGCAAGGGGCTTTTGGTCAGCAACCTGTTATTTGCCGGTGCCGCTGGACTGTTTGCGATAGCCGGGAATACTGCGATTGCGGCGTTCCTTGCATTCCTCCTCGGACTGTTCAACGCCTACCACATCGCCCTTGGCATAGCGACTATCCAGACAAATGTGCCGGACCACGTGCGAGGTCGCGTGACCGGGGCGTACGAACTTGCGTGGGCAAGCTTCCCGCTTGGCGGCCTGATCGTGGGCTCACTGGCGGAGGTTGTTGGACTGCGAGCTGCGATCGCGATCGCAGCAGGTGCAGTGGCGACGCTAACAGTGACGGTGTTCTCGTGGAGTTCCAGGATGAGGAACCTGAACCTGAATCCAAGAGAAGGCGAATAAGCAGCGATCTGCGTTTTCTGATGCCACACGCTCACCCGAGAGATTCTGAATCGAGTTCAGAATGACCCTCACCCTGACCCTCTCCCAGATTGGGAGAGGGTCAGGGAGAGGGTCATTTCGATTTGTGGGAGACAGCGGTTTTCTTCGTCAGCTACCGACCCTCCCTCTA
>JAJCYX010000461.1 GCA_029262715.1 Chloroflexota bacterium | reverse complement strand
GCGAGGCAGATGGGAATATGGTTCCCAGCACAATGTAATTGGCTCCTGCCTCCTGCGCTGCTAAGGCGGATTCGACGCTGTGAGCAGACTGTCCGAAGATCTGCTCAGACTCCAAGCGGGACCGATCTATCTGATCGGTTTCTCGAAGATGAACACCCTCCGCTCCCGCATTTGCGGCAATGTCCGCGTCACCGTTGACCACCACAACCGCTTCATTGCCAACCTCTCGAACGATTACGGTTGCCAATCCCGTTAGTGAGTCGCTGCTCAGCTCATGGCCTCTCACCTGCACCATGTTTACACCGCCCCGGACCGCCTCCGCGACTATATGAACAAGCGCCGCTTCGCTCCCGGCGCGCTCAAGATCGGTCACAAGGCACAGGATTCGTCTGGGGAGCGCAGTCATCGAGGATTCTGCTACGTCGTCGCCATTGGCACGCCCTCGGTTGGACTGCTGGCAATCGCCGTCTCGCGTTCTGGAATTCTTCCTGCTAGATACGCTTTGCGACCGGCCATAACGCCGAGCTTAAATGCCTCGCCCATCAATCCGGGGTCCTCGGCCTGGGCAATCGCTGTGTTGACCAGCACGCAATCAGCGCCCAACTCCATCACCGAAGCCGCCTCAGAAGGAACCCCAAGTCCGGCATCGACAACCACCGGCACGCTCGACTGCTCGATGATGATTTGAATCTCTTCGGTGGTCAGGACACCACGGCCTGAACCTATCGGAGAGCCAAGCGGCATCACGGTTGCGCAGCCGATATCTTCGAGTCTTGCTGCCAGGACCGGGTCGGCATGTATATATGGCAGCACGGTGAAGCCATCGGCGATGAGAGTCTTTGCAGCCTCAAACGTGCCTATAGGGTCTGGGAGCAGATACTTCGGGTCGGGGATCACTTCGAGCTTGATCCAGTCTGAGCCGGTAACTTCGCGTGCAAGTTTCGCTGTCCACACTGCCTGATCCGCCGTTTTGCTGCCGGCAGTGTTAGGTAGCACCTGGAAGCGGTCCCAGTCGATCTCGTCTAGCAGTGTCTTTTCGCTCGGGTCGTCAAGGTTGAGGCGACCGATTGCAACCGTGATGATCTGTGTCCCCGAGGCCTCGATCGAAGCGGCGAGGTCACTGCTTGACCTGTGCTTACCAGTTCCGGTCAACAACCGGGACGTGAACGTCTTACCTGCTATCACCAGATCATCGCTCATGGCGCTCTGCCTTCCATCTACCGCTGACTCAGAATTTCCGGACACAAAAATGCGCTGCCTGATCGGTGCTGGCAGCGCAACTGGAAAGCGTGTCCACTCCCTACGCTGGCATTATCCAGATCAGGTTCCAGGGTCGGTGGACTTGACCACCCTCTCAGCCAGCATGCCGGGCTCCCCTGCGACAACTTTAGGCTGGTCCGGTAAGTTCGTCAATTCCGTTGGCGGTTAGGTATTTGACACACCAAGAGAGGACGGCGTCTTCCTGGAAAAGCTACCCTTAGAGGGTTTTCGAGAAGTAGTAGTTCCGAGAATCCGGAAATCGCTTCGTATGACTCTCAAATCCGAAACGCTCATAGAGGGCGATTGACTCGGCGTTGTTACTGTTGGTGTAAAGAGAGATAAGGGCGCAGTCTCGTGCCACAGCACGCTCGACGGCCAGTTCCATTAGCCGAGTGCCCACACCCTTGCCGCGGGCCTGCTCCGTGACGTATATATCTTCCACGTACGCATCGGTACGCCCCGACCACAGAGAGTAGCGGTAACGCTGCTGGACAAAGCCGAGCGGTCCGCTGACTTCCGATAACGCGATTAGCAGATCGGTGTCCGAGTCGGCGAGCAACCGCGAGATGTTTGTCACCAATTGCGCGTCCGGCAAGGCAGAGTGTTGGAGCAAGTTCCGCCACTGGGCCGCAAGCACAGCGACGGAATCGGCGTCGTGCGCTAACGCCGGTCTGAACACGATGTCCATGATGGCGGCATCATCGCATAGGTGTGTCAAGTCCACAAATGCCATTCCGTTGCCAGTTCGGCTCAATCAGGCAATCCCAGAAGCGGCAAGGTATATTGCGCCTGTTGATCGCCCGGTTGAGAGCAGAGGGGATCAGATATCGATCTTCTTTTAGAAAACGCGGCAGGCCGCCTGAGTTGGAGAGTTGAGAATGGGACATCGGATCATCTACTTTGGAGGACCCACGGGAGCGCGCACAAAGCGGGCGGCTGAACTTGCACCTGCTGATCTTGACGTTGGGTATGTAAACCCGGAATCTCCGACGGCGCAGCGAGAGGAAGAATTGAGGGACGCCGAGGCCCTGATTACCAACGGCCTGCTCTGGACGGAAGACGACATAGTGAAGATGCCGCGGCTCAAGCTACTACAACTCATGAGCGCCGGGTTTAACACGCTGGACGTCCCGGCAATTCGTGAAATGGGCGTAGAGGTCTGCAACAATTCTCCGGCAATCTCCAATTCGGTCGCTGAACACGCCATATCGCTCATGCTCATGACCTACAAGCGGCTCGAACAGGGCATTGCAGGTGTGAAGGACGGAGCGTGGCAGGATCATGCCAAGGGTGGTGACTTCGGAACGCTTTACGAGCTTGCCGGTCGAACCGTTGGTGTTGTCGGTCTCGGCAATATCGGCTCAAAAGTGGCGAAGCGGCTGACCGGCTTCGAAACCACCACTCTCTACTACGATATTCGTGAGTTCGATTCAGACTACGAAAACTCACTTGCCGCACAGCGAGTTTCGCTGGACGAGTTACTTGAGCGCAGCGACATCATCACGGTGCATG
>JAJCYX010000460.1 GCA_029262715.1 Chloroflexota bacterium | reverse complement strand
ACGGGACAGTCCCGGTTGCCCACGCGGAACGGCCCGTCGCGATATCGACTGCGTAGACCTCGCCGTCACATTCGTTGCCTCGGCAGCGGAAGGCAGAGCCGTAGATAACGCCGTCGCTAATCTGCGGTGTGCCGTACACCTCGCCAAGGTCATCGTCGTCTCGGGCCGGGTAGACCCATGAGCGGTCAAGTGTGCCGGTTGCACTGTCGACACGAACAACTCTTCCGTTTTTCGAGCCGACGTACAGGAAATCGCCGTCCTGTGCGACGCCTGACCACCCGCCATCAGGGTTCAGGTCGTTGACACATGCGGTAAATGCGAACAGTGAGATGGTAAGTAGCAGAAGAAGGCGCGCCGTTCGAGGCCGACTTATAAGACGGGACCATCGAGGGTTGTGGTCTTCTGGGCTTCTGCGCTGTTCAGTTTTCAACTTAAGGAAGCGGATCTCTGGTTCTACTCGGTCTATTTGTCTATCGCCTTTATATTCGACAGCCGCAATCTGGCGAGGACTGCAACATGGACCTGCATCTGATATTTGCCGTGCAGGACGGACCTGTCAGTTCATTTATCTACTTCTTCAACCGGCCGGGTTCTCGCCCGGCACATCGTGCACTTCATGCATATGCACCGCCTCGAACTCTTCATCCGGAACCGCCGGATCGTATCCACCCTCTACTCCCGGCCTGCAACGCACCAGCCGTGAAGCGGTCATTGCAGTTCCACGGACAACACCATAGGCCTCAATGGCCTCAGCGGCATACGTCGAACATGATGGCGAAAACCGGCACTGGCCCGGCATATACGGCGACAGCGTAACTTTGTACGCCTTGATCAGTCCAAGGGCAATCGGTCTCATCTAAACCGTTCCTGCCGTCCCTCAACTCAAGTCAAAGCCGCGATACAGATTCGCTGCACTATCGCCGGGCTTTCACCTTCGAAATCAATCTCTGTGCGGAATACCGCAACTCTTCATACGTTGCCTCAGCCGCCTCCGGGCGTGCCGAAGCCACGAAATCCCAACTCGTCTCGCCCCCACCACCCGGCACGACCAACTCTCGAAATATCTCTCTCAGCCGTCTCTTGACTCTGTTTCTGGTCACCGATCCGCCGACCCTCTTGCTAACAGAAAGCCCAACTCTCGCCTCTGGCCTCTCAGTCTGGATTGCAGAAACCAGTAGAAGACGGTCTCCAGCCTTTCCAGCCCCCCGGTCTTTCCGGGAATCGGTCAGAACCTGCTTAAAGTCAGCCGGTCTGCGAAGTCTGTTGTCAGTGGAGAGAGCCATCTAGCTCGCATCTGAATTGGGGAGCCAAATTAGACGGTCAGTCGCTTTCGACCGCGACTGCGGCGCCTTGCAAGCACTGAACGCCCTGCTCTTGTACTCATCCTGGAGCGAAACCCGTGAACGCGCGCTCGACGGCGCTTCTTGGGTTGATACGTTCGTTTTGGCATTGGTCCGGCGGCCTTTCAAGTTCTGGAATTCTATTCAGCGTCAGAATTTTTTGTCAATTAAGGGAAGCCTTAGGGACACAGCTCAGACAGGGGTTACCGTCGTCCATCACTGCCGACCGCAGGCACAACCAGCTAAGGATACCAGCGGATCAGACTTTCTACACCCTCGTTCAGTTGCAAGAGACCCTTAGTTTTATGAATAGATTTGCGACTTATTAGCTGGATTCTTATCATTAGGACATAATGAAAGTGCTGACTGACCTCAATTTTGGTTGCGTGCAGGGACTGTTCATCAAGCTAGGAGAATGCATCTAGTGGCAACACAAACCGGCGATATTGCTGTTCCAGAGTCGGATGATTCAGACCCAGGCATGCTCTCGCTAACCGAGGCATTTCAGGTCTATGTTCAGCAGATGCCGGAGGATGCCAAGGCTGCAGCACAACCGGAAATTGCGAAGTTTGTGCGATGGCTCGGTGGCGAACGCCTGATCGATTCCATCTCCGCTTCCGAGATTGGCGAGTACAGCGAGATGCAGACCGCTCGCTCCACCTCAACCGACGCCCAGGAACGGCTCGCAACAGTAAAAGCATTCCTTACGTTCCTTAAGAAGAGCGGTTCGGTTGAGACAAACCTGGCCCAGCACTTGCGAGTGCGAAAGAGCCGGACATCAGCGACCAGGGCAACGGCCACGCGTGTTGCTCAGCAGCAGGTGAGGCTGACAAAGGCCGGGTACGACCAGATGACGAAGCAGCTTGCCCAGCTTCATGAGCAACGCCAGGCGCTGGTTATCGATATTCAGAAAGCCGCAGCCGATGGAGACGTTCGTGAGAACGCTCCTCTTGAGGCGGCTCGTGAGAACCAGGGTATGGTGATGGCCAAGATCCGTGAGATCGAAGGCACGCTCAAGATGGCGGTGGTGATCGATGGCAGGCGGAATGTAGACGACAAGGTGCACATTGGCTCGAAGGTTCAGATCACCGAGCTGACCTCCAGCAAGAAGTTCAACTACCAGCTTGTGGAGCCAAACGAATCTAGCCCACTGAGCGGCAAGATCTCGATCGCATCGCCGGTTGGAGCAGCAATTCTCGGCCAGAACGTTGGCTCCGAGGTTAAAGTTTCTACTCCTCGCGGTGATCAGAAGTATCGTATCGAGACCAGCACTTAGCGATCGCCAGCTGGAAAGTCTCAATCTCAATAGTCTGATCTGAACCAGCTCACGCGAAAGCCACTGCTCAGGTTTCAGATACAATTATCCGGTCGTGCAAAATGCCCTGCGCATAGCATGAACGTACCGAAGCCCGACTCACGAATCTCACATACGGATCCGCGTTGCTTGATGGAATTGGCGTCTGGATAGGCTTCAACCTTGTCCTTGTCGGGCTACTAGTTCTCGACCTCTTCGTCCTCTCCCGCAAAGAACACATAGTCGGCCTCAAAGAGGCTGGCTGGTTGACCCTGTTCTGGACCCTGGTTGCCGTCGCAGTTGGTGTGTGGATATTCATCGCAGGCGGCAGCACACAGGGTGTTGAGTACACAACGGCCTACGTTGCCGAACGTGCGCTCAGCATCGACAACCTGTTCGTATTCCTCGTCATCTTCGGCTACTTCAAGCTGCCGCGCGAATTCCAGGCGAGAGCGCTTCTATTCGGAATCGTCGGCGCGCTGATCGCAAGAGCGGTATTCATCGCTATTGGCGTCGCAGTCATCGCCGCCTTCTCGTGGTTCCTCATCATTCTCGGGCTGTTCCTGATTTATACCGCGTACAAATTGGCCTTTGCCGGAGACCAGGAAGTTGATCCCGGAAAAAATATCGCCGTTCGCCTGTTCCGGCGTGTGATGCCGGTCACAGAAGAGTTTGAGCACACCAACTTCTTTACTCGCCTGCCGTCAGGCGCACGTGCAGCCACGCCGTTTCTGCTCGTTGTCATCGTTCTCGGTACGACAGACGTTGTGTTCGCAGTAGACTCGATTCCTACGGTGTTCGGTATCACAGAAGACGCGTTCATCGTATGGACTTCGAACGCAATGGCGGTGCTAGGCATGCGCCCACTCTTCTTCCTGCTGGAAGGCATGGTGCGGCTGTTCCGATACTTGCAGTATGGGCTGGCGATCATTCTCGGCTTCGTTGGTGCAAAGATGATCGTTGAGAACAGCTTCGAGGACCAGGTTCACGATTTCGAGGAGTCTGCGAACCTGGGCGAACAGGGGCTTATTTTCATTTCGCTTGGGATCATTCTTGGCGTCTTATTTGGCAGTATTGCCCTATCCGCGATCTTCCCAGAGAAGGGCGATGATTCTGACGACGACTACGGTCCGAGCGATTTTGAGCCGCCACTCGACAAACTAGCTGAAAGTCCTCCGACCGGAGAAAGTCCCGGCAACTGAACATGACAACTACAGAGTCTGGCCGCTCTTCTCCGGTCTCATCCGCTACTGCCGATCTTGAGCAGGAACTGAAACGCGCCGTTGATGGCGAGGTGCGATTCGATCCCATCTCGAAGGCGATGTATTCGACCGATGCCTCGATCTACAGCATGGACCCTGTGGGCGTCGTCTTACCTCGCAACGCAAATGACGTGTCAGCCGTTCTTGAGATCGCATCGAAGAACGGGGTGAAGGTGCTGCCTCGGGGCGGAGGCACCAGCCTGTCCGGGCAGACTGTGAACCACGCCGTTGTCATGGACTTCTCCAAGTACATGCACAACGTGCTCGAGGTGAACAGGGAAGAGCGCTGGGTCAGGACTCAGCCGGGAGTGACCATCGACGACCTGAACCGGCAGCTCAGGAC
>JAJCYX010000459.1 GCA_029262715.1 Chloroflexota bacterium | reverse complement strand
ACTGGATGAACGTGGCTTCTCCTCCATTGGCCTTGATTGCGGCCTCGACATCACGCCCTTGCTCTTCACGGCGTGCCATCAGGATTACCTTCGCTCCTTCCTTTGCGAACAGGTGTCCGGTGCCTTCGCCGATGCCGCTGTTGCCGCCGGTGATGACGGCTACTTTGCCTTCGAGTCTTCCTGTCATGGCCGTTGCCTCCCTGGGGGTTAGTAAATCGACTCGGCACGCTCTCTGTCTCTGAACTCAGTTTCATGTTCGACCACGAGCACTTTCGTTCCGTGGGCTGCGATCCGTGCTGCATATGCCGAGCCGTCGATGCCGCCTAACGCTTCACGTTGGTCGCCAGTGGTGTCTCACCTCCGAAGATCACTTCCATCGACTCGACGCTCTCTAGCCGAATAGCTGCAAACTTCTTAAACGGTTCCTGCTGTTTATGGTGTTCAAACGCTTCTTGGCTCTCATACGCCTCGTAGAGAAGCAACGAGTCCTCGTGCTCTCCGTCCGCATACACATCGAATCTGAGCGTACCGGGTTCATGTTCTCTGGCGACTTCGGCATCCCACTTGAGGAACTCAACAAGTTCCTCACGCTTGCCCGATTTGACGTGAAGTCTAAGCAGCATCGCTATCATTTCCGCCTCCTTTGAATGAGGCGCATGGTACGTCACGCCTGCGAGCGGGCACGCCGCAACGGCATTTTCAATCTGAAATTTAGCCCCCCGCACCCGTCCCTCTAACTCCCTCCCTGACAGCGAGGGAGGACGACCTCTGCACACGGCCACTTTCCTATCGGGCAACTACCTGTGTCCCACCGGAAAACGCCGCACGCGGCCTAGTCTTCGAGGATGAACTGGAAGATTACTGCTGAGACTATGACAAACACTACGTCGAACGCCGCTGCGAGTTGCAGCCACTGCGACATCTCACTCCATGAATCGCCATGCACAAGATCGGCAGTTGCCTCGATGGCAGCCAGTAGAAGAGGGGCGACAATGGGCAGGAACAGCATCGGCAGCATGATCTCTCTCGCTCGAACTCGCACGCTCATGGCGGCGAAAACGGTGCCCACCGAGCTGAAGCCGATCACCAGCAGCGACGCTATCACCAGCATCTCAAAGCGAAACACAACGAGGTTGAACAGGACTGCGAAGACGGGCAGGGCGATTGCAATTGAGATCGACAGGAACATCAGGTTGCCGAGTGCTTTGCCGAGGAATATTAGGTCACGGCTGACGGGCGTGAGCATCAGGCCTTCCAGCGTATCTCGCTCCATTTCAAGTGCGAATGCGCGGTTCAGGCCGATCACGCCGGCGAATGCGATTCCCGCCCAGAGCACGCCGGGGCCGACGAGCAGTGCATTGTCCTTGTTGTTGATATCGACTGCGAAGGTGAAGATTGCGAAGACCAGTAGGACGAATCCTGCGATGGAGACGATGACGTCACGGTTGCGGACTTCGAGCAGGAGGTCTTTGCGAGCGATGGCCCAGATGACGCCGAGGGATGCCTTGAAGTTTCCGGTGGTGCCGCCGCTTTTTTTACCTGGGACATGGCGAGTTGAAAGGCCGAGGGTCTGAGCTGGGACCTGCCTTGCTTTGCCGTCGGATTCACCTCCGGGCTTTTCGACACCGCCTGGCTCGGACTGCGATTCTGCCACTACAGCGCTCCCAGCGGCTCTGCGAACTGCGCCTGTAGTTGTGCTATGTCCACTGCCGATGCAGGTTCGTGCAGCGCAACTCGACCGCGGTCCAGCGCCACGATGCTGTCTGCCACCTTTAGCCCCAGTTCCAGGTGGTGCGTGGTCATGATGACGGAGCGACCGGGCGACCGAAATTCGCCGATGATGCCTTCGAGTATGGCGCGGGCGCGCTGGTCGAGTCCGGATTCCGGTTCGTCGAGCAGCAGGGTCCTGGGTGAGTGGAGCAGGGCGCGGGCGAGTGCGACGCGTTTCTGCTGACCGTGCGATAGCAGGCGAACGCGGGATTCGGCGCGGTGATCCATTTCGACGCGTTGCAGCAGGTCGTTGATGTGGTTTTTCGGTTCTGGTACTCCGAACATGCGAGCGAAGAAGTTCAGGTTTTCGCCGACTGTGAGATCGCCGTAGAGCATGGCTGAGTGCATGACGACGCCAATGTTCTGGCGCACGAGTTCGCCGGATTTTGTGGCATCGATGCCGTGCATGGTGACGGTGCCGGAGTCTGGTCTTGTGAGCGTGGCGAGTATTCGGAGCAGCGTTGTTTTGCCTGCGCCGTTTGGCCCGAGTAGCACGAGCGCTTCACCGGATGGCGCGCTGAGGTCGAGTCCGCGCAGCACGCCGGTTGGACCAAATGACTTAACGAGTTTTTTGACTTCGATCATGCAGGCAAAGGGTTCTGGGTGTGTTTCGGCAAGTGCGTGCCGGATGTGTTCGCTGTCCAGTTTATGCGCGTTACCGAGCGAAGCCGGGAGTGTGCGATCACGTAAGATGAATGAATCTCGTAAATCGGGTCACCGAACGGATATATGTTGTGTTCTCAAGATCGTCATCCAGCGACGAAATGCTCGCACAGGCCCTGGCGAGTTTGCGCAAGGGTTTTTCTCATGACGCTTCTGTGACCAGTTTGCGAGCCCGCTGGAATCTTGATGCTGACACCGCGGAAAAGCTGGTGCAGCAGGCGAAAGAGCGCCTCAACTCTGCACGAAGCTCTCCTGTTTCGGCGATGGAGCTGCAGCGCGAGATCGACAACCCTGGGTCGACGGCTAATAACTGGCCTGCGAGACGACCTTGTCGTCGAGGCTGGACCTTTGACATCGTGGATTTCTTGGATTCGAACAGGCTGGCCGTGCTTTTCGTCGGGGGCTTGCTGTTCTTCTTGATGCTGATGGTTCTCGCGCTTGTTCTGGCGTCTTCGTCAAGTTCGGAAGGTTTGTAGTCTCCGTCGAGTGGGCGGATGGGCGATTCCGCCTAATCCTGGCCAGAGACCGTTCCGATATCTCAGTGTTTAAGACTTTTCACGCGTCTTGGTCCGAGGTCCTGTGGGACTGGAAGAGATAGCGCGTCAGCGTCAGTGTGAATTCACGCGACGTCGTGCGTGATTGTCGCCATTGCCGCTCGTGATCTCGGCGCCTAGAGTACGGTAAATGTCCCGCACTCACGGCTGGAGGGTGA
>JAJCYX010000458.1 GCA_029262715.1 Chloroflexota bacterium | reverse complement strand
GCCGACTACAAGGACCCGTGGCAAGAAGGCGTCACTCCCAAACACAAGAGTCAATTCGAGAGCGTGGTTGCAAATGCCTGAGAGAACTCCGACAAAACCCGTGCTGAATTTCGAGCGCAGCATCGGCCACATCAATTCGATTCCTCTTGGAGAAGGACGGACCTTCAACCTTGGAACGCGCCGCATCGCTGTGTTCCGGCCACGGAACGGACGCATTTACGCAACGCAGGCTGAATGTCCACACCGTGGCGGACCACTGGCTGACGGGGTTCTTGCCGACAACAACATCGTCTGCCCACTGCACGAATTCAGGTTCAACCTCGAGCGAGGCCAGCCCGTTGGCAACGAGTGTGAGGCGCTGAAGATCTATCCAGTCCGAGTCGATGACGCAGGAGAGCTAATGGCTCTGCTCGATCCCGAAAGATGACACCGCAGGTTTAGCACAGAGGCATTCCCATGACCTATTCAAAGAATGAGCTGCGCCTGCCAGGAGTCGCGTTGCTGGAGACGCGCATGGGTCCACAACTGGCGAACCTTGTGCGAAGGCATGGCGGAGACCCGGTGATCATTCCTTCGGTCAGCGAATCTCCGGCCGATGCTTCAGCAGACGTCGCCCGGTTCATAAACCGGCTCTGCGACAACCTCGTTGACATCGTCGTGTTTCAGACAGGTGTTTCGATAACCCAGCTTGTTCGCACCGCCGAATCACTTGGCCGGACAACGGGGCTGCTTGCCGGTTTGCGGAACGTTACCAAGGTCTGCCGCGGCCCCAAGCCGGTGCATGCGCTACGTCAGCTTGGCCTCAGGGTGGACGTTGTTGTGCCGGAGCCACACACAACCGAAGAGATGTTCGAGACGCTCACCTCGATGGCAATCGATGGTCTTTCGATCACTGTGATTCATCACGGCGAACGCAACGGGCTGCTTATCGACGCGTTGGCCAGCAGGCCGAGACAGATCGATGAGCTTGTTCTGTACCGGTGGAAGCTACCTGACGACATCCGACCGCTGTCGACACTCACATCCGATCTCATAGCCGGCCGGTATGAAGCGGTTGCGTTTACCAGCCAGGTGCAGGCACGCCACCTGTTCCAGGTCGCCGAACAGTCTGGACTTTACGCCGAACTACGGCAGGCACTGAACGATCGGGTACTCGTTGCGTCCGTAGGACCAACGTGCTCCGGTGAGCTTCGGAACCACGGCATCGAGCCGGATGTCGAGCCTGAGCACCCGAAGATGGGCCACATGGTCCGTGATATCGCCATTCACCTTTCACTTCGTGCCGGCAATCGGACCGGCGCGCTTATCTGAGTCCGTACGGGAGACATTTGAGATGACATCTGCATCTACTAAACCTGGTAGCCCTTCCGAAGGCAAAGCGACACGGATCAACCTGTTCAGCATCAAGACGCCGCAGATGAGAGCGTTCCATGTGACCTGGTTCGCCTTTTTCCTCGCATTCTTCGGGTGGTTTGGCATAGCGCCGCTCATGGCGGTGGTACGAGACGACCTGAACCTGACGAAGACCGAGGTCGGCAACACAGTCATCGCCTCCGTCGCAGTGACGATAGTCGCCCGCCTGATAATCGGATGGGTGGCTGACAGGTATGGACCGCGTATCTCCTACAGCGTGCTGCTCATGCTCGGCTCGATCCCGGTCATGCTGATCGGTCTGGCAAACAGCTACGAATCGTTCCTGCTGTTCCGTCTTGCCATCGGAGTCATCGGCGCGTCGTTCGTATTGACGCAGTACCACACGTCGAAAATGTTCGCTCCGAACATCGTGGGAACGGCGAACGCTACAACAGCCGGCTGGGGCAACCTTGGTGGTGGCGTAACGCAGATGGTCATGCCGCTAGTCCTCAGTGCCGTGCTCATGTTCGGCGTCAGCGAGATCGCTGGCTGGCGAGTTGCAATGGTCGTGCCAGGTGTGGCCTTGTTCCTGATGGGAATCGTCTACTACAGGTTCACGCAGGACACACCGGACGGAAATTTCAGGGAGCTACGCGCAGCCGGGAAGATGTCGCCATCGTCCGCGGTGCGCGGCACCTTCATGGAGGCCGCCAAAGACAGGCGCGTATGGGCGCTATTCGTAATCTACGGAGCCTGCTTTGGCATCGAGCTAACGATCAACAATGTTGCAGCGCTCTACTACCACGACAGGTTCGGCCTAAGCGTCGGCGTAGCGGGTGTGATCGCCGGACTGTTCGGCCTGATGAACCTCTTCGCCCGGTCACTTGGCGGAATGTTTGGGGACAAGTTCGGCATTCGATATGGCCTGCGCGGCCGTGTCTGGTTCCTGGGTGTTGTGCTTTTTCTTGAAGGCCTTGCATTGATACTGTTCTCGCAGATGGCCGCGCTCATTGTTGCGATACCGGCCATGATTGTCTTCAGCGTGTTCGTTCAGATGTCTGAGGGCGCAACCTTTTCCGTGGTCCCATTCATCAACAAGCGTGCGCTAGGTTCAGTGGCAGGCATAGTCGGAGCAGGTGGAAACGCCGGTGCAATGTCGGCTGGATTCCTGTTCAGGATGGAGAGCCTGGAAACGCAAACCGCGTTCTTTATCATTGGAGCGCTGGTTGTGCTCATTTCAGGACTCGTGTTCGTCGTGAGATTTTCTCATAGGGCCGAAGTCGAGCAGCGCCAGGCTGTCAGAGAAGCTCTCGAATCGAGAGCTGGAGCTGTTCCGGCCGGTGGAGCAGGGGCTGTCGCCACACCGACGCCTGCATACGGAGATTGACCCGGATCACCGCGACGCGGACCGACGCAACTACGAACACCAGTTTGAGCACTAGGCGGGCTGATCGACTATCAGATCGCAGAGAAATACAAGTCACTCGAACTACCGGCGGCTA
>JAJCYX010000457.1 GCA_029262715.1 Chloroflexota bacterium | reverse complement strand
CAGGTAGAGCGTTGGGTATACCGAACCCTGAGAGAAACGGAGAGAAGCAGGCGTAGGTCGCCGTACCCTCAATTTTGAGATCAAGGTCTCCAAGGAACGCGTCTTCGCCGGAACCAATGCTGGCCGACCCTTTGAGTTCGCCCATCAAAGACCCATCGACAACCTGTGCAATGAGAGGCATTGCGCCAAAAGGAGTTGGAAGAGAGTAGTGTCGTTCGCCCAAGCCGGCGACCTTCAGCTTGACCTTTGAATCATGGAGACTGAACAGTGGAGCGGAACTGAGCACCGCTGATAATGCTTCACAGCCAGGGCCTTTACAGTCACCGGTGCCAGCCAGCACCCCCAGAACCATCTCGTTGACGGTTTCGATCGTCACTTCTTCGAGCTCATCGTTCTTATTGAACTTGAACTTTGACTTGACGCTGGTCGGATTATCCGGATCATGTGACACACCAACGAATCCTACAAATCCGCTGGCATTGAATTTGACGTCATCGTCAGCAAGAGCCGCGACCGAGAACGTCAACACTGCAACGAGCGCAACTATTGGGCTCAGCAGCTTGTTCTTTTTCATTGAAAATCTCCAGTAAGTCGCATCTGACCGCGGGATATTCCACGACTTCGACTGATATGCGATATCGCGATACTGGAGTTCGTGCTGACGCAACGAATAGGTCGGAAGTACTAGATAAGGCTCACGCGCTACGTTCCAGGTGGATCACGGCGCGCAAACCTTTGGGCTAATTCGGTCCCGGAGTGGAGACGACCTGAACCTGCGACGGTGATACAGCCCTTCATCAATTGTTCAGGCCCACTGAAACCAGCCTGGTCTCAGCAAGATTGGCGCCAACTAAATCGAATCTGTTCGCACCAGTTTCAGGTACTCCGGAACTTCTGCCCACCAATACGGGTGGCGATGGCAGAGCAATTGACGCTGACTCACCAGGTTCGGGGTTCGAGCCCCCGGCGCGTCACCAATTTTAGCTGCCGTTGCCCAGCGAGTTGTCGAGGCGTAAGCGTACTTCGGGCTATCTTGAGATCTGATTCGCCAACACCCGCGCCTCTTCGCACAGCGGGGCCATGAACTCGATGCGTCTGCGAATGCTTCCTGGCATTTCGTCCCTGGCTCCGCCGTACCGTTGCAGCGGAAACTCTGAATCGAGAGCTACCCAGGCCAACATCCCGGAAACCATCATTGTCCGACGCAGAAGTGGGACAAGATATCCGAACCTGGCGATCTCTTTTTCACCGGACCAACCCTGTGAACTTATGCCTTCAATCCAAGCGTCGTAAATTCTGTCCGGATCAGCCATCACAACCTCAGCTTCAGCATCCGTCCACATAAACGCTGATCCAAATAGAGTTCCACCGTCGGATCCGATGTGTCCGACTCCTACTCTGGCAAAGTCGATCGCAACTACTTCTGGCAGCGCAGAATCGGATTGCGAGACGAAAAGGTTTCTAATATGGCAGTCGTTGTGGGCGAGTGTCGACGGTAAGCTTCTGGCGACATCCGCGATCAGCGGCACCGTCTCTTTCAAGCTCAGTGCCCTGTCATATAGAGGTCCGGGCAACCCTTCCCGGAGGTATTCAGAGTTTCGTAGGGTTAACAGATTGTCCTGGTTTTGCGCCAGTAACCCGCTATTCAACAGCTCGTCGATCTCACCATTGATTTTTAACCAGCTTGTGTCCTGGCCAGGGGACTCTAGCCACGCACCGCGAAACTGCCCAATAGCGTTTGAAACAGAGCAATATTCATCGATAGACCACATAGACCCCGATAGTTTTGCAAGGTCTTCCAGCCACAACCAAACCAGACCATCCGGTCGCTCATCGACCTGGTAGCAGCGCGCCCCTCTAAATGGTCCGTTTCTTCTTGCGAAGAGATCTCGTCGATACGTTTCGATTTCCGACCAGACCGACGAAGTTTCCGACTGACCCCCGAACTTATTAGTCCCATCCGGCTCAACAACTTTGATGATGACGGACCATTCCTTAACCCCGTCTGCAGTTCTGGCTTCGCCCGAGCAGCGTAGTAGTCCGACCGTACCTTCACCAACCGAAATTACGGCGATCGGAGCTACGCTCCAACCCTTCAAGTCAATCGACGAATATTCGAACAATATTTTCGCAACAATCGGTGCGATATAGGTGTCCGGAAAATTTTCGAAATCTTTGGTAATTTGTGCCATTGCGTTTTGATATTTGGTAATCAGAGCTGGTTCTAGCGAGGCTCGTTGTCCTCACGCGTCTCTGGTCATGACAATTTCGCCTTTCATCGTCTCGACCCGATGGATCTCGATGACGACGGCAATACCGGATCGTTCAGTATCTTTGTCTAATTCTTGCGGTACGACTCGATCCATAACCGATTGACGGGTCTGACCGTCCTTGTGGACCATTGCTGTACCGAAAAATTTCCAGCCGCGCCGTATTTCAGGATTTCTATACATCACTACGACCGAGGGATTCGATTGAATGTTCTTCAATCCGAGACGTTTGGCAGTCTCCCAGTAGGCGAGCGATGTTGGCGAAAACACCATCATGCTGCCCTTGTAACCGACACTAGGTTCGCCATCATCTGAAGCAGTTGCAATGATGCAAGTAACGCGGTTCTCTAGAGCAATGTTCACTGCGGATTCAATCTCGCCTGACAGATCGATCATCAAGGCACCCCTGACGCGGACGCTAACCGAACGATTTCGATCGGGAGTTTACTTGAAACTCAATCAGGTGATTTGGGCAAACGAACGTCTCAACTGGGAGTCCACCCCCGCTCTAGTAGAGCAAGTGACTCTCAATCACTTGCGGGATGGTTTGAGACGCGACCTGAGTTTTACGAAACTACTGCTTTTGCTTCTGAGTTGAGTAAGTGCGTTTAATAAATGGTACCCCTGGGGTGAATCGAACACCCGACACCCGGTTTAGGAAACCGGTGCTCTATCCGCTGAGCTACAGGGGCATGGTTCCATTCTAAGTACACACAGTGCGATTGCGCATCCTGCGAATGGTTCGAATGGCGCTATTCGCTGGCATTCGCGTCGCTAACCCCGCGACTACGCGTGTCCGCCAACCCGCCGCCTACCCCGCGCCCTGTGGTTCCCACGTCACATCGCAGTTCTCGCAATCATCCATCCACTCGTGAATCGCAGGCGGCAGGGCAACAGCGAAGCGCAGACTCATCTCATCACCCTCAGTCACGATGTGGTGCACGGTGCCACGAGGAATCCACACAACGTCACCCTTCACGGCATGAATGATCTTCCCGCCAGTCAGCTCCCACCGCAGCTTGCCCGCCATCACAACCCACCACTCATCGAAATTCGAATGCCAGTGAGCGCGGTTGCCCTGTCCCGGCGCGGAAGCGATCAACGTTCCAAGATTCCGCTCATCCTCAATCAACAGCTCGGCCCATGGAGCCGGACCCATTCGGTCAACAACCTCCTGGATCTTGATATGCATCGTGCCGACGCCTTCAGAGCTGTCGACTCTTGGCGGAATCGGTCCCTTCACAACATCGGTTATTGCTGAATGAACGGCATCTGTCTCGCTGGTCATTTCGCTTATGCCTTTCTGGAGTGTTAATGGGCTTTTGGGCGAGGCTCTTTTTCAGGCGACTATTCGTATCTCTACGCTGATCTCACATGCAGAACCGCTGTTGAACAGCAGCCCCGCTAAAGTAGCATGCCTCTGAACGCAGAGTGACCCGCTCCTCTGCCTGACCAGATTGGCTGAATACCGGCCCGCCGCACCAGACACCAAATGACCCGATACTCGATCAACTCTCGCCGCTGGCCGGCAACACTAATCGCAGTGGCTCTCGTCATCACCGCGCTCATGTGGCCGGCGTCACCTGCATCGGCCGATGTCAGCGCCCACGCCAACCAGATCCGCACCTCGCCAGCAGCTGACAGCGAGTTGGAAGACTCGCCAAGCAGAATCGTCGTCTGGTTTAGCGAGCCAATCGAAGCGCGGCTGAGCAAGATCAGAGTTCTCGACGCCGACGGCAAGCAGCTCGACAACGAAGACAGCATCCTCTCACCAACCGAGCCGACCGCAGTCGTCGTCACGGTCCCTGAACTGGACGATGGCACTTACACAGTGGTTTGGGGCAACACCTCCACGGTCGACGGTCACTCGGTAGTCGGCTCCTTCAGGTTTGCAGTGGGAGAGCCGCTGTCAGGTGAAGCGTCGGTAGTCGAACAACCGCTGCTGCAGTCCGGCGGCGACCCGTGGCTGCGCTGGGTCTACTTCATCGGCGCACTCGGCTTCGCAGGCGGCCTGCTGTTCGAGATCGTCGTCCTGGTCCCGGCACTGGGAGGCGCAGCCGCAGGAACTCCCGGAAACCGAGTCTTCATTCAGCTCACAAGGCTGTTGCCGCGTGTTCTGTGGGCGAGCCTCGGCCTGATGGTGTTCGGCATGCTGTCGACCCTCGTACAGCAAGCTTCGGTGATCTTCGACGTGTCGTTCTTCGACACACTCGGTGAGCCGCTGCGCACCATTCTGTTCGACTCGTCGTGGGGACGGCAGTGGATGTGGCGGATTCTGGCGATCGTGGCCGGAGCGATTCTGCTGGAACTGTCGCGCCAGGTTGGAGGAGCTGCATCGCGCTCCGACGATGACGAGCCGGTCGCCGTGACTGAGACAATCTTCGGCCAGATCGCGCTCGCAGCCGGTCTCGCCGTGCTGTTCCTGACCTCCTGGAGCAGCCACAACGCGGCATCGCCGGACGAAGTCAGGATTCCGGCCATCATCTCGGACTTTATCCACATCCTTGCGGCTGCCGTATGGATCGGCGGCCTCATATTTCTTGCGGTCTCACTCCGGTCACTCAGACGTGAAGAGGCGAGCAGCGATCTTGGCTCGGTACTCTCAGACATGCTGCCTCGATTCACGACCGTAGCCCTGGTGAGCGCAGGAACTCTCATCGTGACGGGAATCTTCGCCGGGTGGATGCAGGTGACGATCCCCGAGGCCACGGCCACTCCACACGGCTGGGCGCTGGTGGCAAAGGTGCTGCTGCTTGTGCCGCTGTTCGCCATCGGAGCACTCAACTCGTTCTGGGTCACGAAGAAGCTGCTCACCGACCGGACTTCAGTTCGACTCCTGACGAAGCTGGTGACCGCCGAGGCGCTAATCGGCCTGCTTGTGCTTCTCGCAGTTGGGTGGATGGCCGGCCTTGAGCCTGCGCGCCAGTTCGCCAGCCGCAACGGAATCGGTGTCAGCGAGTCTCGGAACTTCAATGACACGGCAGAGGGAACAAAGATCGACCTGAGTGTGACACCGGGGAACGTGGGGCTGAACAGGGTGAGTATTCGCCTGGAAGACCTGCGAGGCAGGACAATCGACAACGCTAACGAGGTGCGGGTGAGATTGCGGTTCCTGGAAGACGATCTCGCCGAACCTACCGAATCGCTGACGGACCAGGGCAACGGTGTCTGGGCGCTCAACGACTTTCGGATGGCAATTGCTGGCATCTACCAGGCCGAGGTTGTTGTCGTTAGGCCGGACGCCTTCGATGCCCGTACTGCGTTCAGATTTGAAGCGCTCTCATCTGGGGGGCTCTCCGACGCCATCAGGCCCGGCCGCACTCCAACATGGGTGCTTTTCGGTATTGAGCTGCTTGTGATTGGTGTGCTGATACTGCTCGCTGGAACCCCCTTCCTGCGTTCGGTCAAACGGCCGTCCATTGCTATCGCAGGGCCTGGCGGAGCCGTTG
>JAJCYX010000456.1 GCA_029262715.1 Chloroflexota bacterium | reverse complement strand
TCCGATGAGGAATACGAGTGCGACCGTGATGGTGTCTGCGAGCGCAGAGAGGACACGACCTGGGAAGCGGAGGTCGAACAGGTTCAGGTCATCTTCGAGGAATGCCTGCGCGCCGTACTGAACGCCCTTGAGCATGTAGTGCGGCAGGCTGCCCCAGTTGAATGAACCGGGATTTAACGGACTCTCTTTGGTGAACAGAGTGTCCAGCTCATCGGATTCTGGGAACTCAATTCGTTCGACCTGGAACAGGAATGCTCGCTCGTCCGGATGGAACAGTCCACCCTGGTCCCAGTTGATTCCGTAGATGCGTATCCCGAGTGCAAATGAGAGCAGCAAGAAGAGGCCGATGGCGACGCGATAACGGTGTAGCCATGACTTCAGGGTTGGAGCCAATTGGGTCTCTTGAGGAATCTCTGGGACGGTCATTCAGTTCGGTTGGTCGGTGTTCTGGCCTGTTCGAAGTGGTGCAGCAGGTCCGTCCTCATTTAGCCGGTTTGCCGTGCCGGCACCGCTTCCCACATGTCTCTGATCAGCCAACTGGTGAAATGTCATTGTTGGCCACTGGGTTTAGATTATTCGCCCAGACGTTTTAAGCAACAGTGAGCAGCCCGTACAGTTTGAGCATTTCTAGCGGATTGCTACGTTCACCTGTTCGTAATCCGGGTTCACTTGCGTTTATACGGCAGGTGAACGGACTACAGACCTGTCATCACAGGTTGGCATAGTGGGCAATCTGTGTGCCACGTTCATGTGGCTGCTAGTAAATTGACCCGTCTGAGACCGGGCAGTAGGCTGGTTCCTCTTGAGGTCACCTGCCGTGGCCTCTATTGTTTCCTGGGATACTCAGGCACACCTCGCGGACTGTGGGAGCTTATGGAAGAGAATCAACCTGCCGATGCCGTTGTTTCGTTTGAACGTTCTGTGTTGGACAACGGGCTGCGTGTACTCACCAGCACATTGCCCCACACCAACGCAGTGAGCATCAATTTTCTCTTTGGGGCTGGATCACGGTACGAGAACGACGAGATTGCAGGCGCATCGCATCTGTTCGAGCACATGCTGTTCAAAGGAACGAAAGGCCGACCGACTCCGCGTGATGTCTCCGAAGTTGTCGAAGGGGTCGGTGGAGCGCTGAACGCATTCACCGATAAAGAGCTGACTGGGTATTGGTGCAGGCTCGCTCACCCGAACTACCGGGAAGGCATCGACCTGTTCGCTGACATGGTCCAGAACTCGCTGCTGCGACAGTCTGACATCGACCGCGAGAAGCAGGTTGTCTACGAGGAGATCAGGGCGACGAACGACTCTCCTGGCAGCCGTGCTGCGATGACTCTCGAAGAGATCATGTGGCCTGAGCAGCCGTTGGGCCGGGACGTCGCGGGGTCGATAGAGTCGGTCGGGGCCATCACCCGCGACCAGATGATGGACTACCTGCACACTCAGTACATCTCCTCGAACACGGTGATCGCAGTCGCTGGAAACATTCGTCATGAGGACGTTGTGCACCAGATTGAAGACTTGATGAGAGATCTGCCTGACGGCAAGCCGATCCCGATGAGCTCGTTCGAAGACAACCTCAGAGGACCTGTTGCGAAGATAGAGAACAGGCCGACTGAACAGGCACATCTAACTATCGGGCTGCAAGGCCTGTCGATGATGGACGATGACCGGCACGCACTTGGTCTGCTTTCGGTGATCCTCGGTGAATCGATGAGCAGCAGGCTGTTCGAGGAGATTCGCGAGCAACGTGGACTTGCGTACGACATTCACAGTTCGGTGCATGCGCTTAGCGATGCTGGGGCACTACTTATTGGCGCTGGAATCGACCCTGCACGCGTCTCGGAAGCCGTTCCGGTGATCGTTCAAGAGATCGCGCGTACGCGTGAGGGCGTCACCGAAAAGGAGTTCTCGCAGGCCAAGCAGTTGAGTAAGGGACGCATGCTGCTTCGCATGGAGGAGAGTCGCGTTGTGTCAGGTTTCCTGGGCGGACAGGAATTGCTCAAGGGAGAGGTTCGAACCGTTGAGCAGGTCATTGCAGACATAGACGCCGTGGAGATCGACGACCTGGCCCGAGTCGCACAGCGCGTCATCAAGCCAGAGAAGATGGCGCTTTCCATGGTGGGGCCTTTCGACGACGCGGCACCTTTCCAGGACGCTATGAGCTTCTGATCTTCGCTGTCCTAGCGGCCTCAACCGGGTTCCGTGTAAGTTCAATTTCCGCTAGAAACGGCTGTAAAAAAACTTGGGGAAACAGCGCAGGAAGGCGTAGCTTCTAATGCATGTTGACCCGCCAGCCACCGCCACCAGATTTTGAATGGACTTCCGAGAGCATACGCGCTCTTCGGAGCCACCTTGGTCAGTCACAGGCCGCACTCGCACGTGAGCTTGGCATTCGCCAGCAAACCGTGAGCGAGTGGGAGACGGGGATGTACAAGCCTCGCGGCGCTTCAATTACGATTTTGACCCTGCTTGCAGTCAGTTCCGGTTTCCAGTTCGATCTTCCGGAAGCTCGTGATAGTTCACAGACAAGCGCTGCAACAAGGCAACGAAACTCTGGGTCTCCGAAACGGCAGTCGTCCTACACAACTCCGCGAGAGATAAAGGGTCCGCGAACTCACCCTGACTGGGTGCGGACCTCTGCGATCTCCACGGATGCCACCGGTATGCGTAACAACAACCGCGGACCTCGTTCAGAGTTTGGATTCAGGGACGGCGAAATTCCCATGTAGGGCCGGGTAGGTCTGGCAACACGCTAGTCTTGTTCCCGCCTATTCACGATCTCCTTAACCGGCCGTGCTCTCTTCATAGCATGACCGTTCGTTGACACTCGACTTACACCGGCCTAGCATTCCGCGCCACTGAAACAATGGAGTTTTAGTTACGCGTTCCGATAGCGGAATGCTGAATATTCATCTGCGTGCGTGATCGGATTTGCCATCGTGCGAATGACCACGGGACAGATGAGTGACGGTCAAGTCCCCGGTACGTGCGGGAGTAATGGAGCGGCCGCTTGGCAAACAAGACGAGAGCCTACATCCTGATCGAGACTTCGGTTGGTAAGACCGGTGAAGTCATCGAAAGTCTGCGAAAACTTGAGTCTATGGCGACTGTAGACGCTGTGACCGGTCCCTTTGATATCGTTGCCGTGGCAGAGGCTGAAACTCTGAATGCTATTGGCGATCTGATCAGCGATGGGATGCACCAAATCCCGGGTATTGTGAAGACGATCACTTGCCTATCTGTCACCTATCACGAGTAGCAATCAACTGCTTTTATTGCGGCGTTGTCAGTCCGGCCAGTTCGCTCTCCGGGTCCTGAGAAGTTAGTTTCGATGCGATTCGAATTCACCACTGAAGATGAACAGTTCCGCAGCGAACTAAGAACTTTCCTTGCAGAGCAGCTGCCAGACGGCTGGACTGGGCCGGTCGACGAATCGAGCAAAGACGGTTGGGCTCTGAATCAGCGGATGCGCAAGGCTCTGGCTGCGCGTGGTTGGCTGGTGATGCACTGGCCGGAGCAGTATGGCGGCCAGGATGCCTCTTCGCTTCGAAACATAATTTTTGCCGAGGAAATGGCCTATCACAGGGCTCCCGGCAACGACCGGTTTGGTACACGAATGATCGGTCCGGTGCTGATGTTTTACGGCACCGACGAACAGAAATCGAAGTACCTACCTGACATTGCGGCCGGTGGAATCCAGTGGTGCCAGGGCTACTCGGAACCTGACGCGGGCTCGGACCTCGCTTCGTTAAAGACTCGTGCTGTGCGAGACGGCGATAAGTTCATCATCAACGGTGCGAAGATCTGGACATCATTGGCTCACCGCGCTGACATGATGTTCATGCTGGTGCGGACCGACCCTGACGCGCCGAAGCACCGAGGTATCTCGATGCTCCTCGTAGATATGAAGACTCCCGGTGTTGAGGTCAGACCGATATACAACATGGCCGGATCGCACAGTTTTAACCAGGTGACGTTCGACGATGTCGCGGTTCCCGCCGAGAATCTCGTGGGTGACCTGAACAATGGCTGGCGGGTGGGCATGTCGGTCTTGAACTACGAGCGATCAGGTATCGACTACGTGGCCTGGGGGCAGCGGGCCTGGGACGAATTGGCGCAGTTTTGCCGAGATGAGACTGGGCCGAACGGGTTGCCTCTTTCTGCCGATCCGTCCATCAGGCGCAAAATGGCAGAGCTTGATGTTGAGATTGAGGGAGCACGACTACTCGCTTACGAGGTTGCCTGGTCGCAGCAGCAGGGTGAGGCACCGGCCGACGTAGCTTCGATGAGCAAGCTGTCGGGAACGCTGGCGAATAAAAGCGTGCTGGATTACGGGCTGCAGCTACTGGGGATGTACGGCGTACTGGAGAGCGGTTCGCCACACGCCAAGTTGCAGGGCCGCTTCTTCAAGATGCGAATGTTCTACACGTCCGGTGAGATCCTGGCAGGGACGACGGAGATACAGAAGAACCTGATTGCATGGCGAGGATTGGAGTTGCCGCGAGTGTAGCTGGCAGCGAACTGCGTTTTCTTATTGTCATCTCGACTGAAGCGGAGATATCTGACCAATGAAATGCGGTCTCCCGAGAGATTCTGAATCGAGTTCAGAATGACAGACCGGCCATTTTTCGACACGCTCAGCACGGCTGGGAAGAATGACAAATTGTTCAGCGGTTCGGCTCCGCACTAGGGTAGAGACGATATGACAAGCGAACAGCATCCTTAGAAATTATGGATCTAGGATTTAACGAAACTGAAGAGATGGTCCGGGCCAGCGCTCAGGAGTTCCTGGAGCGTGAGGCCGGCCCTGAGTTAGCCCGCAGCGGTGATGCCGATGCGTTCTGGAGCAAAGTCGCCGAGATGGGCTGGCCGGGACTGGCGGTTTCAGAGCGGTACGGCGGCGCAGACATGGGTCTGGTCGCGCTCGGCGTCTTAATTGAGCAATGGGGCGCGAACCTCGGTCGTGGGCCGCTATTCGAGTTCTCGGTGCTTGTCAGTCCATTGCTGGAAGCTGCTGCAGATGAGCGCCTGAAAAAAGAGATCCTGCCGCGGCTTGCTGATGGTTCAAGTTCCGCAGCTATTGCAATCCTTGAACAATCGGCCTCATGGCGGCCAGAGGACATCCGCGCCACCGCTGTCAAAACCGACAACGGATGGGCCATCACAGGAACCAAGCACTTCGTCAGCTACGGTGATGAGGCGTCACAGATACTCGTTGCAGCGCGCACCGGCGACAGGCCGAGCGATGTTTCGATTTTTGTAGTTAATCGCGAAGCAAACGGGATAAGCAGCGAGACGGTCAACCACGCGTCAGGAACTCCGACCACAGTCCTTACATTTAACGAAACAACGGTCGATGTATTTCGGATCGTCGGTTCGGAGAATGAGGGTTGGCCGTTTGTTGAAGCGTTGATGCAAAAAGGCGCAGCTTTTCGAGCAATCCAACTGGCAGGTCTCGGTCGGCATGTCCTGGACATCACCGCAGCATATGTAAAGGAACGGAAACAGTTCGGTGTTCCGATCGGCTCATTCCAGGCTGTGCAGCATCATCTGGCCGATATGGCGGTTTCTGTTCGGAGGGTCGAACAGCTTGCGCGGCAGGCCGTCTGGAGTGTTGCGGAGAGCAGCCCGGATGCAGCTAAACAGGTCTCCCGCGCCAAGCTGGCAGCAAGTGAGCTTATTCCGCAGGTCTGCTGGACGGCGCACCAGTGCCACGGCGCGATAGGATTCACACAGGAACACGATCTGCATCTGTACACACGGCATGCGCTGTCATGGGCCGTTGAATTTGGCGATACTGCGGCGCACACAGACCGACTTGCAGACGCTCTTGAACTCTAGATTTACGGACAATTGACTGTCGCAAAAGGACATTCACTATGATGCAAGACGTTCACGATGAAAGTGCGACAGAAGACCCAGGCTGTGTATTCTGCCGGGTCGCCGTGGGAACTCTGCCCAGCAGGCAGGTCTACAGCGATGATGAAATCATCGCGTTTCACGATGTGACACCTGTCGCGAAAGTACATTTGTTGGTGATACCCAGGAAACATGTGACGCGACTGGAAGAAGCGACGGAAGCCGATGATGTTCTTCTTGGCCGTCTGATTAGAGTCGCCTCGAAAGTGGCCCAGGAAATGGGAATCGCAGAGAGCGGCTACAGGATTGCCATTAACCAAGGCGCGGACGCCGGTCAGGTCCTGGACCATCTGCATGTGCACGTGATGGGCGGACAGAACCTGTACCCACTGGGTGAGACGAACACCGGCACAGAAGGCTAGGGTCCTGTTTTCGGGCGTTTGCGCCACTTTGTAGAACCGGTACCCATGACACTCATGCTTAAAGTTGCGAAGCAGTAGACCTGCGCGCATAATGAGGCCGCTTACCATTCTGTGGCCTACAGGGTTGTCTGAACGGTAGCCGGCCTTACGGCCGAACCCCGCCGGCGAACTCCTCATCGCCGGTCAACGCGACGAGATGAAAGGAGCGGGTTTTTGCATCCGTTCGCGTATGTTGCACCAAAGACCGTTGATGAAGCCGTGGCGGTCCTAGAAAAGCACGGTGACAGAGCACGTCCGATTGCCGGTGGCACTGACCTGCTGGTTCAGGCAAGAGGCGGACGTTTTGATTTGGACGCCGTTGTTGATATCAAGAAGATTCCTGAACTTGTAGCCATCAAAAATGACGGTTCAGGGCTGGAGTTCGGCGCAGGTGTGCCTTGCTACCAGTTGTACGAAAACACTGAGCTTTCAGCCGAAT
>JAJCYX010000455.1 GCA_029262715.1 Chloroflexota bacterium | reverse complement strand
GCCTTCTGAAGCGTTGGTCGGGGCGTTAATCAATAATAACTACAAACCGCCTCGCCGCGGCAACTCGACTACTGCGGTTCCTGGCGTGGTCACTGTGCCCGACTCGTCTTCGAGGCCAAGCTCTAGCTCTATCAGGCCGGCATCGCCATCAATCCTCGTGCCTGTGACGCGGCCTCGGCAGGTCTTCTTGTCGAGGTAGTCGATACCTCGGTACTGCACCGCGGACTCTCGCATCCATCCAGAGTCGCCAAGCCAGTCTGTGACCAGCTGCGCCAGCCATGCGCTTTTGAGCGCGCCGTGAATAATCACAGCGTCGTGGCCTGCCTTCTGCGCAACGTCCTTGTCGTAATGAATCGGTTGGAAATCGCCAGATGCACCTGCATACATCACCAACTGCCGAGTGTCGGGATTGATCTCGAGCGGTGGCAGTTCGTCGCCCTCGCTCACATCCTCGAACCACAGGTGCGTCAGCTTGCCGGGTGAAGGGATGTGCTGTGAGTTGCTCATCGCTAAACCACCCCCACCAGCGTGCTGCCTGAATCAGGGTCCGGTTCGCCAAACGTGATCGTGGTGGTTTCCTGCACCGCTACGGTCTGGCCAAGCTGGTTCGTGTACGTGATTTCCTGCACCTTGAACAACATTTCGCCAAGACGTCCTGACTTGGTGAACAGGCTTTTCAGCAAGCGAGTGACGGTGATCGAATCACCGACCCGGACCGGGTGGAAAAAGCGGTAGTTGCTACCGGCGTCGAGGATGTGAGCGAACGGTTCAGGGAACGGTTTTGGTGTTGGACCGGGCAGGAACGAGCGCAGGATTGTGGGTGGTGCGATGAGGCCGCCGATAGCAGATTCCCGTGCGGCTGCTTCGTCTCCGTATAGCGGATTGGCATCGCCGATTGCACAGGCGAAGCGGCCAATGTCGAGCCGGCTGACTTCGTAAGTGGCGGGTGTAGACGATAGCCCGATATGGGATTTCATCTCGTCTGTGATGGTTGTGGATTCTGGCATCTTTTTTATCTGCCGTCAGTGAGCGGGTAAGATCAGCTAACGGCCGCAAGTGTAGCCGGAATCACAAGTCTGTTGCCTGTTTTCTTGAGCTAAGATCGCAGCGGAGGGCACAATTCGATGATCAATTTGCTGGGCATCTCTGGCAGCCTGCGAGCGGGTTCGTTGAACCGACGGTTACTGGAACTGGCTGATGAACTGGCTGATGACAGGGCGAAAATCGTTGTTTCTGATCTTCTTGCGATTCCGCTGTACAACCCCGATGTAGAAGCAATCGGCACGCCGGATAGCGTCACGGATCTCAAAAACCGAATCGCTGAATCAGATGGTGTTCTATTCGCCTGTCCGGCGTACTACGCAAGCATGTCTGGTGCGTTGAAGAATGCCATAGATTGGATCTGCAGAACACCCGAACCTGCGCGGGGTTCTTCCGTTCTTGGCGGAAAGCCTGTCGCTGTTCTGGGTGGAGGTGGTGGCGGAGGTACGATTACCGCTCAGGATCACTTAAAGCAGATCTTGACCGTGATTGGTGCTGATCTGATGCAAGAACCGGTTCTTGATTACGCCCAAATCTCAGATCGAGTTGACGATAACGGTGTGTTGAAGGGATCCGACGACCGCAACCAGCTGTCGGAGTTCATCACATCTTTTCTAGATCATGTCGGCCGCGCCGATAAGCCGTAGTTGGTTCACCGAAATCTCAAGGACGGACAATCGGCCAAACCTACCGCTTGCGGCGGTTGCGTCCTCGCCTGCGACGGCTGCTTGTCAGTGGTGATTCGCCCTGCTCCACCCCGGTCTCACCTGACTCCTCGGCCTCGGCTGAAAGCCGTTGCTGCTCTCGAAGGCGTCGAAGTCCGCCTCGGCTCAGGCGAATCCCGTCCTCGTCTACTCTGACATTCGCTTTTTGGTCCGCAACTGTCTTTCGCCCTCGACCCTTACGTCCAAAAAACAGCGCTGACGTCGAGGCAATGGAGAAGATGAGGGCCGGGCCGTAAAAGAGACCGAACGTTGATAGCGATATGCCAACGAATACGAACAGGATGAAGGTTGTGGCGACCGAGTTGACCTTGTGGCTGCGCTCGATGGGAGCGGGGTTCTGGGGCAGCGAAATGAGCGGTGCAGCAAGAACGAGTACGGGGAGCACGAGCAGGATGAGGACGATTGCGCCGTCACGTTCAAGCAGTGAGATATCGCTGCCATCTACTGCCTGAACGACGGGCGCGAATGCCAGCGCTATGCTGACGACGAGCGTGGAAATCAGCGAGGAGATGGCGAAGAAGTAGGATCGGTCGAGGCGGCTGATCCACCTGAGTAAGCGGGAGATCATCGGTGTGCCCCGTCTCGTTTGGCGATCGTGGAAAGGCGTCGGGAAGGTCGGCTGTGACCTCTGTTTCGACCAACAGACCCTCTCTCTAACTCTCTCCTGCGAGCGGGAGAGAGAACTGGTGCACAGTCAATTGACACAATCATTCGTTGTCACCTGCATCGTCTCCCGCAAATTCCTTTGCGTCCACTCCTGAACGCTCCAGCTTCGCAAAGCCGAGCATCAGCCGCTTCACGCCGTTCCCTGAGAACGCCACGGTCGCCTCAACATCGCCTGGCACCACCTTCACGCTGACAACCACACCCTCGCCAAAGTGCGAGTGACGCACGCGGTCGCCCGCCGAGAACTCCAATCCGGGCTGCGCCGCAGACTTCGCTGCCGGTGCCATCGCAGCACGTCGAGACCACATCGGGTCCTTGCGCGTTTCAGTCTGGCTGGCTCGACTGCGAACGGTTTGTGCGTTCACCAGCGGCTCGGGAAGCTCCGTCAGAAAGCGTGACGGCATGCTTGGCGAAAGGCTGCCTCGGAAACGGCGTTGGAACGTGTGCAGCATGTAAAGGAAGCGCTTCGCTCGGGTCATTCCCACGTAGCAAAGACGTCGCTCCTCCTGCATCTGCTCGGGGTCGTCCACCGAGCGCGAGTGTGGCAGCAACCCCTCTTCCATGCCGACCATGAAGACGGCATCGAACTCGAGGCCCTTTGCCTGGTGCAGCGTGATCAGTGTGATCGCTTCCTGTCCAGCTTCGACCGTGCCTGTGTCGAGCGGATTCCCCGAGCGAACGCCATCGACGTCCGAGACCAGTGCTACATTTTCAAGGAACTCCGCAAGCTGCTCTCGAGGGTCGCCACCGGAATACTGCTCCGCCGATCCGCGCAGCTCCCGCAGGTTCTCCATCCTCTCCTCACCCGTCTCCTTATCCTCCTGCAGCCACCGCACATAGCCGGAGCGCTCCATCGCAAGATCGATCAGGTCGGGCGGCTGCAACGCAAGGCTCTGCTCGACAAGCCGCTCGAAAAGCTCGGCGAAAGCGGTGACCGAACCAGCGGCACGCTTGCTCAGCTCAACGCCGAGGGGGTTTTGTTCGTCCTGCACTGAAAGTACCGCGTCCAGCAGCGGTGCTTCGTGTCGGGAGGCAGCACTTCGAAGTTCTGAGATTGTGCGGTCTGAGATGCCGCGGGCGGGCACGTTGATGATGCGTTCGAGGGCAGCGTCGTCGGCAGGATTGAGCGTGAGACGAAGGAAGCTGAGGATGTCTTTGACCTCTCGACGTTCGTAGAATTTTGTTCCGCCAACGAGCCGATACGGGACGCCCGCTCGATTGCACGCCACTTCCAGCGAACGGGATTGCGCATTGATGCGGTACATGACGGCGACCTGGTCACGACTCAGGTCGTGCCGCTTGATCAGCCGGTCAACCTCCTTAAGGACCGCCTGCGCTTCACCCTCTTCGTCATATGTCTCGGCAACAACCACTCGGTCGCCGCGGGGGTTTTGCGTCCAGAGAGTCTTCTCCATGCGGTCTTCGTTGTTGGCGATGACGGCGTCTGCGGCTTCCAGGATCATCTGCGTAGAGCGGTAGCTCTGGTCGAGCGTGACGATCTTGGCGTTGGGAAATGTGGCTCGGAAGTCGGTCAGGTTCGTGGGGTCAGCGTGGCGCCAGGAATAGATCGACTGGTCAGGATCGCCAACGACGCAGATGTTCTTGTGCTTTACCGCCAGCAGGCGAGCGATGTTGAACTGAAGCGGGTTCGTGTCCTGGAACTCATCGACGAGAATATGCTCGTAGCGTTTCTGGTACTTCTCCAGGATTTCGGGCTGCTGCTCGAGAAGCTGAAGAGCCTTGAGCAGCAGGTCATCAAAGTCGGCTGCGTTGGAGCGGGAAAGCGCTTCCTGGTACTTCTCATAGACCCGGCCAGCGATCTCTTCCCTGTAGGTTTCTGCGTTCTGCTGGAACGCGGCTGGCAGCACCATCTTGTTCTTGGACGACGAGATGATGGAGCGCAGTTGGCCGATGGGGAACTGCTTCGGGTCGATGTCCATCTCTTTCAGGATACGGCGAATGACCCGTGACTGGTCGTCGTCGTCGTAGATGGTGAAGCCCTGTTTGAGGCCAACGTATTCGCCGTCATAACGCAGCATGAGCGCGCAGAAGCTATGGAAGGTGAAGACACGCAGTTGATCGGCAGCGGATGGCACCAGTCGCTGGCAGCGCTCTCGTAGTTCACGGGCCGCTTTGTTGGTGAAGGTGACGGCGAGGATGCGATATGGAGGGACGCCTTCCGCACCTGTGAGATATGCGAGACGGTGCGCCATGACGCGGGTTTTGCCAGAGCCGGGACCGGCGATGATGAGCAACGGGCCACCGGTGTAGGAAGCGGCTTCTTTCTGACGATCAGAGAGGTCGGAAAGGAGCGCCGTGGCAGATTTTCGAGATGATAGAGGCTTGCCGTCGCTGCCTGATGTGCCGGATGTTTTCCCGTGGGTTTTAGAAGAGGATGAGGTCATCTCTCCATGCTACCAATGACCGGGCAGGGTGCGGGCGCGAACTGGCGGAGTCAGGACGGTTTTCGGGCGGTGACTTCGATCCAGCAGATATGTGAATACGCAATTGGATTTTTACTGTGTTCGATCAAGCCAGCCGAGACTTTGTGCAACTCCTCGGATGTCGAAATCCCGAGTTCTCTGGCCGCATTAATAAATTGATCTGTGACGATGCGGTTCGCATAGTCTGTATCGGTTGGATCTCGGGTTTCAAACGAGGCGGTTTGCCGAACCTCAACCATATTTCGCTCAACTAGCAGAGGCATTTGTCGTATACCGAAATCCGATTCACCACCTCGTGATTTCCACACCACGTTGTAGATAGTTATGAGGCTTCGGATCGCATCGTTGTCGGGACCGACTACGTGCCCGGTCAGATATCCGCCACGCAGGCCGATCAACCCGCCTGGCTTGAGAACTCGGATCATTTCATCAAGAGCTTGCTCACGACCAGGCACGTGCTCGAGCATGGCCGACGAGAACACGGCGTCGAACGATTCATCTTCAAACGGTAAGTTCTTCGAATCTGCCACCTGGAATCGCGCGTTGGTGATTCCTCGTTCTTTCGCTAATTCTGTGGAGCGTTCAATTTCCGATTCACCGATATCGAATCCGAATACCTGCCCCGGAGCGACGGCCTCTGCCAATCCGACGGTGATCGTGCCGGGGCCGCAGCCAGCATCAAGTAATTTCATCCCTGGTTCTAAATATGGCAAGAAATAAGCGGCTTCACGCTCGGCGGTTCTCACCGCCATCGTCTTTGATGCGGTCGTGTATCCGTGGACGTATTCCTGCGACATTTGCCCACCTTTCAGGTTTTTCCACACTCATACGCAGCCATGCGTCGTGATCGAATGAACATCGGCGCCGATTCTAACGGAAACCAGAAATCGAAGCCATGACGAAGGGCCGACGCTTCTCCTCAATGAATACGCAACTAGTTGCCGATCCCCGCTTCCAGCCCTCGGATGTGCCCTACTGCCCAGGCTCAGTAGCGGTGGCCCCAGTCTGTGTCACCGTCTGTGCGGATGAGGCCATCTCACCATGCTACTAATGACCGGGCAGGGTGAGGTCAGAATTTGGCGGATTCAGATGCGAGTTCGGGGTGCTGGGTGGTGGCAGGCGTAGTAGAGCTCAAGTCAGTCTGAACAAAAGCAACTGAGACTCGGAAGAAAAGTCACGCGCG
>JAJCYX010000454.1 GCA_029262715.1 Chloroflexota bacterium | reverse complement strand
CAGGGTCCTTACACCCTGCGAGATGGTTCCAGCGAAGACCGGGTATGTTGAGATCGACACTGCGTTTCGCACAAACATGTGCCACATGAGCAATGATTGCGCCCGAATCTATACGGTCAGTGACAACGGCATCGGGTGCGTAATTAATGTGATTACCGAAATAGTAGAGGATTTCTTCACCGTCACTCCTAATCCGTCGCCCAGCCCCCCTCATCCACCCGGAATAACCCCTCTGGTCCATCCGTTCACCAAAGGTGGAATAAATCACAAGTACCAGAGGCTTTATGTTCCGGCTTCTTTCTACAGCCCAACTCGTTCCCCAGACTACGGCGGTTACTACATTGCTGTTGTGGACATCAATCCGGTTTCGCCTACGTACCTTCAGACCGTTAGCTGGATCGATTGCGGATGGATACCGGAAGAGGTGTCATTCAGCGAGGACAACGAAATCGGCGTGATTGCGAACTACATGCAGGGAACTGCGACATTCTTCCGCGCTTCGAATGGTCAGATTATCGGAGCGAAAGAGCGTGATGGATTTGACGGAGCAGGTGCCATAGAAGGCGGCGGCGCATTCGCCAGATCAGTCCGTTGTGGGAATATTCCGGGAGTCGGCAACCGTGCTTTCATGACGCTAACGGAAAATACCTCAAATGCGGGCCTCGCAGTCTTTGATCTCGATAGTAATCCCGCATTCAATCGGACAAACTTCCCCATTTCAGGATTTATAGACGGAGTCGCTTTCACACCGGACAATCGACGGTTGCTTGTCCTTTCGACAGACGAACTGACAGTTCTGAGGGTGGATGTCGAACCGGCGGTAGTTGAGCGAACTATCACATTGCCGAAAACCTCGGGGCAAACGTACATGGCGGGGTTGGCGGTTCGACCGACCGGAGACCTGGTCTTCCTCGCAACCGGCAACCACAACGTGGACACCGCAACGCAAGGAACTTCGTTGACCCAGGTGAACTGGGCTACAGGCTCTACGCTTGAGGTACCTGGGGGAATTGCGTCACAGACGTGGGGGCTGGAGATTAAGTCGTTTGGGAATCCGCTCAAGCCGCACATCATTGTGTGCAGTAGGTCCGGCAAACTGACGATGATTCCATGCTGATTTCAAACTGAGCACGACTGATGGCGGTAAAGGGAAATTCGAGCCGGGGTTAGTAGTACGATCCCCGGGCAAGGGAGGCTTTACGCTTCTCGTGGCGTTAGCCAGAACAATTTTGCCATCTTGCCCATGATCGCCATTGGCAATGCGCTGATCCACATACCTCTCGATGCGTATTGCCTGTCCGGTCGAAAACAGGTGCCTCCTAGCACACCGTTGGCCGTAAGGGGCGGATCAGGCCACGCGCCTGCTTTGTTTTGCACCGGCCTTACATTAGCTGCCGAGGTTGGCAGGAGACTGAATGTTGTCCCTGCTAACACCGACCGACTCTTGCTGCTCTTCGGTCACCAAAACCCTCCGGACTTGATCGTCCGATTGCACGAGATGCTGGGGTGATGCATCAGGAAGCTATCGACCGCAACTGAATCCGTGATGAACTGCTTTCGCCATTTCAAGAAAGCGAGGCTCAGCCTCCAAGTAAACGTGGCTCACCACCCAAATTGCCTGCGCTTGGCCGCGGGTCTACACTGTCGCAACCTGTCGGCTCGGGAATCTCGGCACGCGATCAACGCCGCGTAACCGATTGCAAATCCGGGCGCTCAGGGCATTTCAGGCTTTCGGCACGATTTGACGTTCTGGCATCTGCTAACAACGTCAGGCGAAGAACACAGACACGAGACCAAAATCATCATGACAACGACGCAGAAGTTCACCTACGACGACCTCTACTCGGAGCGATCCGAGGATGCTCCCGCACGCACAGTGGCGCACGCCAAGTACGACTTCGCTGTCGCTTACCCGGCCCCAGAGTCGCTGCCGATGTACGGGCTGATCGACGCTCTGAAGGCGAAGGTCGATTCGGACGGTGAGCAGGTTGCTCGTGAGATGGCTTACTACCCGCATGCGCTGGGATCGCCAGAGCTGCGGGAGTTCACGTCAGAGAAGCTGAAGGCCGACCGAAACATCGATGTCGACCCTGACGGAATCGTCCTGACAGCAGGATCAGGCGAGGCGATTGCTCTCCTTATACAGGCGATCACAAACCCCGGCGATGTGGTGCTGACTGAGCAGTACGTTTACGGAGGAACGCTGACTCAGCTTCGCAAGTTCCAGGCTGATGTGGTTGGCACGCCGATCGATGAGCAGGGAATTATTCCCGAGGAGCTGGAAGAGACGATCAAGCGCTTGACGGCTGAGGGTCGCAAGCCGAAGTGGCTGTACACGATTCCCGAGAACCAGAACCCGACTGGTAGCACGCTGCCGGAGTCTCGCAGGCGGCAGATCCTGGATATTTGCCACAAGTACAGCATGCCGATCATGGAGGACGATTGCTACATCGACCTCCGGTTTGATGGTGAGGTTCAGCCGTCGTTCAGGGCGCTGGATGACAGCGGAATCGTGATGTACGTGGCTTCGTACTCGAAGCTGATCGCTCCGGGTCTGCGCATGGGCTACTTTGTAGCTTCGCCTGAGCTGACGCAGCGGGCGCTGAGCTTCAAGCATGGCTCCGGCCCCAACCAGTTTGCGGCTTATGCGATTACCGGCTTCCTTAAGGAAGGGCTTCAGAAGCACCGTGAGACGTTCAATCCTATTTTGAAGGAGAAGAGCGCGTCGATGCAGAAGGGTTTCGCTGATCACTTCGCTGGGACTGGCGCTACGTTGTCGGTGCCGCAGGGTGGTTGCTATGCATGGCTGACGCTGCCGGAGGGTGCGGATATCACGGCGATTCGGGATGAGGTGTTTGAGGGTGGTGTCGGTTACCTCGCTGGTCCGAACTTTGCGCCAGATGGCACTGGTCAGAATATGGCTCGACTGTGCTTTGCGTTCGAAACGCCTGAGAAGAATTACGATGGCATGGCGCTGCTGGCACAGCTGTTCCGCAAGCACGGTGTGATGTAGGCCGCGTGCGGCGTTTTCCGGTGTTTCATAGGTGGTTGTCCAATAGGAAGCGGTTGGGCTATCTTCATCCTCCCTCCCTCCCTGCCAGGGAGGGAGTTAGAGGGTGGGTGCCGAGTGTGGCGATCGCCGAGTGATGCGCGAATACTCGGCCAACTTAATACGCGCCACGCTGCCGCTCTGATTGGGTGGGCAGAAACCGGATTGCGGGGCGATCCATCAGATACTGTGCTTTCAATCAGTAGGGACCGGCCAACCCGTCTTCCTGAGTCGGAGCATGTCGGCTATTTCGAACTCTGGTGATATCCAATGACCTACTACGACCAGCGCCAGTTTGACGTGCGGTGCGAATGGGGTTCGCAGGGGCTTGGTGCGCTGGCGGAGAGCGATGTGGTCATCGTCGTCGATGTGCTGTCGTTCACCACTTCTGTTGAGATTGCGGTCAGTCGCGGCGTGACTGTGTTTCCGTATCCGTCTGCTCTGGAGGTGGCTCCTGAGTATGCTCGACAGCGAAACGCGCAGCTTGCTCAAAAACGGTCAGCCGAACTCGGAGTTTTGAGCCTTGCGCCGTCATCACTTGTAGAGGCGGATGCAGATACAAGACTTGTGCTGCCATCACCAAACGGCTCCGCTCTTTCGTTTCAGGCTGCGGGCGGCGGAGCGCATGTGGCCGCAGGCTGTCTCCGGAACGCATCGGCTGTTACGAAGTGGGTAGCTGCTCAAGGCGGATCAGTTGCGGTGATTCCAGCAGGAGAGCGGTGGCATGACGGATCTTTGAGGCCGGCGTTCGAAGATTTGATCGAAGCAGGCGCGCTCATCAGAGAGCTACCGGGCCAGCGATCTCCAGAGGCGCAGGCGGCAGCTGCGGCTTTCGAGCATGCCGAGCTTGAGTTGGCAGAGCGGCTACAGGCCTGTTCCTCCGGGAGAGAGCTTATCGACCGCGGGTTCGAGCGTGATGTTGAACTGGCGTCGGAGTTGAACGTGAGCGAAACGGTGCCGGTGCTGCTGGGTGACACGTACACAGTCGATGCTGGGAGTTGAGGAGTCTGGCGGCTAAGCCGCCAGACTGAGCTTGTCGAGGGGCGGATGCTGACACGCAGTCTGTGCTGCCTTCACCGGACGGTTCTGCTCTTTCGTTTCAGGCCGTAGGCGATGGAAGGCACGTGATCGCAGGCTGTCTCCGCAACGCATCGGCCAGTGCTGCGCCGATGCGAAATACCCCGTCTCAAGGTGAAAAACTACGACCGATCAACGTGCCCAGCGGATGGAGTGGCTGGAGAGGAATCAGGTCGACGTCCATCAATCCAGCAACTACTAGCGGCAGTCCATCAACGATTTGGCGCGCTTCGTCTTCATCAGTGCTTTCCAGAATGAAAACTACGCCAGGTCGATTCACTTGAAACCAAAAATTCCGAATTTTTCCGTCCAGATAGGCTTCCAGCGTGTGCTTGACTTCATCAGCCCCATGCTGGCCAATTTGATCAGGCGTCACGCCATCTTTTAATTTACTTATAGCTAAGATCTGCATTGGGGTGTCCTCGCATTTGAGAAAGTCATGTTTTGGGAACTTCTCCGTCCGGACGCTGAACTCTGAGTAGAAGCTCCATCGCAGTGCTTTATTATATATAGTTATTAGTATATATTGTCAAGTACATGATCAAGGCGGTGCTGTTGTAGATGCGGTGGGCTAACCGTCATTAATTCAGTCACAGCGTGTTCGATCATTGAAACGAGGGCCGCCTTGAAATCTTTACGTCAGTACAGGCTTCTTTGTCCGA
>JAJCYX010000453.1 GCA_029262715.1 Chloroflexota bacterium | reverse complement strand
TCTGAAGTAAGCGGCACACCCGCGTTTTCCTTTTGTCATGCCGACCTTAGGGGGGCGTTGCTTTCTGCGCCCGGTGATAGAAAAGCCATCACTTTGTCCTGAGCTAGAGCGAAGGACCTTGTGTGAGGGGCGCTCATCTGTAACTGCTCTATCCATGAGCAAGTAACTGTCGATCTTCTCTCGGCCGTGACAAGACTTGTCTCTGAGTTTGCCCCACAGCCCCAGGTCCTTCGCGCTCGCTCAGGACGAAGGGTGGTTGCGGCGATCACTTTGTGATTTCAACAGAGTGAATCAAGTTCAGAACTACATCCTTCGGCCGTCCGACTTCGCTCATATCAAGCTACCAATCGCAGTCCTTTCACCCACTGACTTGCTCCCTCTCTAGTATTCTCTCCGCTACTTGTTGATCCATGTTTGAGAACCGCTACGTAACCTGAGCCGCCATGAAGATCACAAAAATCGAAACGATCCACATCGAAGAGCACTCCGCTGCAACGTGGGTGCGCGTGCACACGGACGCCGGCTACGTCGGGCTAGGCGAGACGTGGTTTGGTCCGCGGTCTGTTTCAGGTGCTGTACATGAAATGTTCTCACCAATACTCATCGGCAAGGACCCGCTGGCGATTGAGCGTCACTGGCGGGACATGTTCGATATGGCGAACGCTTACGGCTACGCAGGTGCTGAGACGCGGGCGATCTCAGCGATCGACATTGCGCTGTGGGACATTGCGGGGCAGGTGGCCGGTCAGCCGATCTACAACCTGCTCGGCGGGGCGTGCAGGGACCGCATCCGCACCTACAACACGACCGGGCAGTGGGGCGTGAACAAGGACACCGAAATGGCGATCATGGATCCGGGCACGCTGGCGAAGAGCCTGGTCGACGAAGGCCTCACCGCTATGAAATGGGCGTTCACCGACCACTTCGCAGATGCGACACAGGGCGTGAACCTGTCTGCGGAGGATCTCGAGCTGATGTTGAAGCCGGTCGAGGCGATGCGAAACGCCGTTGGCAACCAGCTGGATATAGCGAATGACGGTCATGGCCGTTGGAACTTGAACAACGCAATTCGAATTGGCCGGGCGATGGACCAGTTCGACATGATGTGGCAGGAAGAGTTGATGCAGCCGACGAATGTCCAGAGCCATGTGACGCTGGCGGCCGAGATCGTCGCCCCGGTGTGCGTTTCGGAGCGCCTGATTTCGAAGTACCAGTTCCGAGAGTATCTGCGAGCCGGTGCTGCCGAGGTTGTGATGCCGGACCTGATCTGGACGGGCGGGATTACGGAGACGAAGAAGATTGCCACGATGGCTGAGGCTGAGCAGCGGCCTGTTGCTCCGCACGATATGACGGGGCCAGTGAACGTGTTCGCCTGCGCACACATTGCTATGAACGCGCCGAATGCGTGGTTGATGGAGACCTGTCGTGCTTTCTACGGCGAGACCGGGTGGTACGCCAACATTCTCGATAGGAACATCAAGGTTGTTGATGGTGAGTTGCTTGCGCCGGAAGGTCCGGGACTGGGTACTGCGCTCCGTGATGATGTGTTCGACAGATCAGACATCACGGTTGAGTCGTCGGACCAGCCGGGCGGCTACCACTGGGGCGGGATTCAAAATCCCATATTCGAAGTGGTGGGCCAACCGGGCGAGCGCAATGTGCAGTTCAGGGACAGCTCTGGTGCTAAGGGGCCTGGATCCCGGTTAGTACTACGCTGCCGTCCTCTGCAATTGTGAATACGAGGTCTACTTCGGAACCTTCATTCACGCCTTCGGGCAACGTAAAGCCTGCGCTCTTCGGAAGACTCATACCGTCAAAGACGATGAAGTCGTCACTAAATGACTTCACGAGTCCTCGGACTGAGAACGGTTGGATATTTGATGGCTCGGCCGGTCCGGGTGTTGGCGTCGGCTCGACTTCGCCGCTGCCTGTCGGAGTTCCTTGTTCGCCGGCCGAACGAGCGATGGCGAGCCGACTGATGCCTTCAGCTTCATTCTCGAAGCGGCTCGTGCTCAATACGACGTCTGAGGTCTGAATCTGATCCAGAGTCACAGTTCCACCATTCAGAGTGATCACTGCATTTGCCAACACTACAAACCGGAGCGGCTGGCCTATAGGCGGGGCAATAACAACGATTCGACGACCCGCGTCAACACCGGTGAGGACGCCGGTCACACTTACTCCAGCAGACGTTGGCTCAGCGGACGTTGGTTCGTCGGTTGTTACAACCACGGTTTCCGCAGTCACACCATCATCTGCAACCGTCACTTCAACCTGCTGCCCTGGCTCAAGCTCGTCGGTAACCCCGGTTTCACCGTCTATGGTGATCTCAGTCTCATCCGTGATCTCAACCCCGATAGTATCGCCAGAGACATCTTCGTCGATGACTACGATATCCGAGTCGCCTGGCGTGCCGTCTTCCACCACTACGATGTCACCCTGGATTACATCATCATTGAGCTCTTCCACGGTGTCAGCCAGGATAGGCGGTAACCCCGGTGGGAGAACCTCGATAGCAAGGGCAAGTACCTCATCGTCGGAGCCGTCTATCGACGGCAAGAAGCTGATGATCACAGACTGACCGAGAATGAGATCCAATGGGCTGGCGTTCTCTGTCCCTTCGAGAGCGATTGCCGTATTTGCGTCGATCGTGAATGATCGAGAACCGGCTCCGGTTGGCGAGGCAACGGAAATCGCCGATGTAGAAATTTCGGTGATGACGCCTTCATATGATTCCTGTGGCAGATCGTTTCCAACTCGCTCGGCAACTCCGGCGTAGTCGGTGCGGAATTTTGTCAGAGCGGCGCCGATCTTTTCCTTCGCCTCATCTTCAACCTGGTCAAGCGTCTGGTTAAGTGTGTCCAGGTGCTGTCGTGCGCTCTCATCGATGATCTTCTTCAGCACTGCCGCCTTCGCCTTGTCCACCTGTTTTGAGAGCGAGTTTTCGAGGCGCTCAACGATCTTATCTACACGATCGATCTGCTTTGCCTTGATGCGTCCTGTTACCAGATCGTTCTCAACTATGGTCGTGACGACATCCGCAACGGTGGGCGGTTCCTCGTCGTCTGCGACCTCTATTTCAACAGAGTTACCGTTGCGTGATGCCAGGCGGAACGAGTTGGAGTCGCGCTCGATTACTACACCTGTCAGGTGCTGAATCTGCTTATCTGTCGACTTGCCTCTTACTTTTATCTTTTGAGCAAGAATGATTTCTGACGGCAGGGTCTCAACGCTCGCTGAAATGCGGTCACCGGGATTGATGTCAGATAGTTGAATGACCGACTTGCCACGTTTTATATCGGTATCGGCATCAACAAAAATGGTCTTCAGACCGGACTTGATAGCAACCCGTAGAGACGTGGAGTCAACGCCGATGACCGTGCCGCTAATGCCGCCTTTTTTATGGTCGTCTGCGCTCACAGGAACGGTCGCCAGAGTTGCGAGTGAAAATATGACCATCAGCATAGCTGCGAGCAGTGTGAGGCGGCGCGCTCTGACGTGTGAGCCGACGACACTTACTACGGATA
>JAJCYX010000452.1 GCA_029262715.1 Chloroflexota bacterium | reverse complement strand
CATCTCCACCTGCACTTCGCTCGTGTTTCGGGTACTCCACGAATACTCAGTCGAAAGCGCGTCCCATCGCGTTGGAAGAGCTGCAAGAGGGGCGATAAGCAGTGCAACAACGCCTGCACGCGTCGTGATCACCACAGCTTTACGCTCACGCTCTGACAGAGGGTTCCGCACCCGCTTCCAGGCCCATATCACCTGCCACCCGCGCGTGATGCCTGCAACAAGCAAAATCACTATGAAAGGCATAGCAGGATCCATATGCCTCCGGTCATCAAACAGCCATGCCGAATCTGGCCTGCCAAACGTGACCATCGCCGCATATGTCATCGCCAACACGAAGAACGCCATGGGAGCGGCCGAGAAGTTGTGGCGGCGAAGCACGATATACATACCGAGCACGATCAATGGAAGGCCGACCACCCATGCCAGACCGTCCATGAATGGAATTTCATGCAGATAGCCCAACCAGACGTTCCACAAGTTGGAGAGCGGCAGCAGACCCAGAACTTCGTTCGTAGCAAGGTAACTGTCTGGCAGTGCGCTGCCCGTGACTGACCAGTTGAAAGCGACCCACGTGACTACAACCGCAATTGAAGGCACGGCCAGCCATGCGATGTCATTCAGGTCCTGACCCTGCTCGATAATCGCACCGTCACGACGCCATATCCATCGTGCGACCGTCGCCCCGACTACTAGAAACGCCAGCAGTAGGCCCTCAGGGCGTGCTGTGATGGCCAGGGCAGTAAAGACACCCGCAGTTCGAATGCGGCCTCGCATGAACGCCCATGACGCCAGCAGCGACATAGCGGAGAACAGAGTGACCTCTGTGCCAGAAACGGCGGCAAATCCAAAGTGCGGCTCGACAGCCAGGATCGCTCCCGCCAGCAGGCCAATATTGCGCTTGCGGGTGATCTGCCAGGTGACCCGGAACGTCATCCACACGGTCAAGGCCCCGAACATCAAACCAAGTGCCTTAGACAGAGCGGGCAGGCTTGCAGACTCGAGCCCGAGCGCGGCTGCAATGGTTCCGTTCAAGACGGTCCAGAGCGGGCTCGTCACACCGGTTGCCGTTTCACCACTATTGAACTGAAATCCGAACGAATCGGCGAAATTACGAACATAAACCATGCGGGTCCATGCATCGTCGATCGGCAGCCTGCTCCATCCGGAAGCCTCACCGCTCGCCGTGCTGAAGAGAAAAAGTAGCGCCGTCAGCACATGCAGAACGGCCAACGCTGCGAGCATGGCAGCGGTAGTCGAGTTCAGATTCGCCCTTCTCAGAAGTCGGGCGTAGGGAAGCCTGCGCCCGTCAGCGCCCCGTTCATATCCGCCTGTGGCGCCTGTCAGTGCCATAAGCCGGGCCTCGAAACTATCTCAACCTGACAACGCCACCGATGATGGCAGCGAGCTTGGGCATGAACGACTCGGTGAGGAACGTCACGGCGACCACCGCCAACCTGCGAAGGCTGTCATACGACTCCGAAAGCGGGTCTCGTGCCTGCCACTGCTTCGGCTCTTTCAAAACCGAAAGGAACCCGCTGAACCGGAACCAGAACGTGATCCAGCGATAGAGCGGCATGAATACCGGGATCCACCACAGTGAGCGCAAACGCTTTCTCGGCTCACCCTCTGAGACCCAGAATGCCACGAGGTAGTAAAGAGCTTCAACGCCGATGTAGATCAGGTAAAGACCAAGTGTGGCGGTGATAACCACTTCAACCGGGTAGCCGAGCAGGAACATAAACGGCAGAAGGAAGGTCCAGACAACACGAGGGAATGCCAGGGTGTGGTCGACCAGCAACGACTTGGCTATCGATATTCCTCGTAGCCGGAACGGGTGACGCTCAAGCTCGGGATACATCGCCGCCACCTCAATCTGCCCGCGCTGCCAGCGAACCCGCTGAGCGTACAGCTGGCCGAGTGTGGGAGTCGGGTGAACATAGACAATCGCGTCCGCAATCGCCTGAACTTTCATCTCGGGGAAGTTCATGGCGATGTAGAACGTCAGGTCCGTATCCTCAGAAACGGTTCGCTGGTCATACATGAACGTCCTGAGCATCACATCACGCCTGAAGGCCGAGAACGCACCGGCAAGAGTGAACAGGCTGTTCGTCTGACTCTGGTACTGCCGCCCAATGCGGAAGCCTTCGTAATATTCAACGAATTCCGCCTGCCCCAACGCGTTCCTGAGAGGATGAATCTCACGCTTCTCACCCGTCATGGGATCGCGATCAGGAGGTGACACCTCGACAGCCCCGGTCGCGGCCGCAAGACTCTTGTCCAGTTCGAACGCGCGAACCATCTCGTACACAGCGTCCGTGGCCAGGGACGTATCTGCATCTACATTGAAGATCAGCTCGCCACGCGAATGATGAATCCCGGCATTCAGGGCACCGGCCTTGCCCTTATAAGGAAGAGAGATGAAGCTAATGTTGCCGTCGAACGGACGCTCCTGCTCGGCAGCCATCACTCCGCTCGTGTTGTCAGTGCTCCTGTTATCGACGACCAGCACCTCGATGCTTGTACCGGGATACGTCTGCTCTCGGATAGCCTTCAGGCAAATAGGAAGCACGTCTGCGCCGTTGTAAGCAGGCACGATGATCGAAACGAGCGGGAAGCCCTTGAGAGGACTGCGCTTGTGCAGTGGAACGCGCTTGATGCTCGCTCGAATTGCGGCACTGAGGTATGCAATCGCGGTCACACCGTCGATGAGCAGCGGCACGACCATCCAGACGCCCCAGAACAGTGCGAAGCCAATTAACTGATCTGTCACGACGACACCATCTCGTCATCAAGCTTTTTTCGCACCGTGCTGAGAGTCGGTCGAGTCAGCAGGAACCAGTAAATGAGAATGACGCCGAGGAAGAAGACAGCTCGTCCGATGATTGTGTGCGAGACGAGCAGAGAGTCTTTTCCTAGCAGGTGAAGAGTAGCCACAATCACCATCAGGCGGATAATGTTCGCTGCGTAGGTAAGCAACAAAGCGAGCAAGACATATCTCAGCCGTCTTTGCATTGACCACGCAGGATAGAAAATGAGCATGCCGAAAATGACGCCTGACTCAAGTAGCCCTGACGACTCGACAGTCACCTGCAACATCGTCCAACCGACGTCCTGCGAGATCACCAGCACGAGTAGAGCACCAGGAGCTGCTGAGAATGTGTCCGTTGGGATGTTCACCAACTGCGAAACGGCGTGAACGCCCTGGGCAACGGCGGTTTGCAACGCTGGCTCTATCGGGGTGTTGCGGCCTATAAAGATGATCAGGAACGCCAGTCCGACCGATCCGGTGATGTAGTACGGCAGCCAGATGCGGTTGAGCCTGAAGAAAAGCACGGCCAACAGCC
>JAJCYX010000451.1 GCA_029262715.1 Chloroflexota bacterium | reverse complement strand
CGTGTGCCTCGCAGACCGGTAGAAAAACTCGAAACCGCGCTGCATCGTGGATTGATTGAGTCCATGTCTGACCCAGAGAAGCTCATGGCGATGGTCGAACGGAGTATTTACCAGATCAATCAGGAACTTGAGAAAATATCTGGCGACTCAGGATTCGTGGAAGCTGAGCTTGCTGAGGTCGTCGAGGACATAGACCGAGTTGAGGAGTCGTGGTTGAGAAAACGACTTCCGACCGACCGACGGGATACCATGCTGGCAGAGCTTGAGTCGCGTCGCCGAATGCTTGAAAAAAAGCTTTCAGAAATGAGTCCCGAGAGTCGAGCCGCCCTTGAAGAGAAACGGATGCTGCTCGCCGGGGCCAGAGACTACCTGAGGACTCTCGAGGCTCGCTCGGAGGTTGACCTCCCCAGTTGGGCATTCTCTTTCTTACCTCAGGTCGCCGAGTCTGAGGAATTGCAGAGCTTTCGAAAGAGCGAGTACAACTCGTTTTCCAAGAACCCGGCAAGACTCGCTGAAACGCTAGAAGGTGTGTTGACGGAATTCAATATGACTGCCGTGTTCAAAGAAGACCAGGTTGATCTCGACGGCCTGATCCAACTTCAGCTACCCGATGCACCCGTCCACCCTTACGCGGCCACAATGGGAGGGAGTTAGAGGGTGGGGCGGTGTTTCGTTTTCACCGAGGGGACTAGAAAATGCGGCTGGCCGCACGTTGTTGCTACAGCCAACACTTGCTAGGATTGTGACCGAATTCTCAATTGCCACCGATGGGGCCCGTGATCGGGTCACTGACACGAGCCGTTTTAGAGCGTCCTGAACTAACGCCAAGAGTAGCGAGACTAACCGTTGACGACGACAAGTAGTGACACCGCGACGAAGCTTCGTGAGCGCATCAAGCATGCGATCACGTCGCAGCAGCAGCCCACTGTCACCGTGCTGTCATCGCTATTGGCGGTGCAGGACACGCTTCACTACATTCCGGACGAGGCGATTGAAGAAGTTGCCGACTTCTCCAAGACATCAATAAACGAAGTCTGGAGCGTCGCATCCTTCTACACCAACTTCCGCTTCACGCCTCCGGGAAAGGTCACGCTGGACGTCTGCTGGGGGCCAAGCTGCCACCTGCTTGGTGCTCAGAGTGTGCTCAAAGCGGTGCAGGATGAGTTGGGCGTTCACGAAGAGGCGACCACAGAGGACGGCTCTGTAACCCTTCGATACAGCACGTGTCTGGGTGCGTGTGCCAACGCACCGGTCATTGCTGTTGACCACCACATGAAGGGCCGCGTCACACCGGAGTCGGCGGCAAAGCTTGCAGGAAGCCTCCGCAACATCAGCGACAGCAGCAAATCTCACTAACTGCCCCGGACAGAATCCGGGGCCGGACCTTGAACATGCCCTCAAAATTCGAGGAACTGGTCGAAAAAGCTAACGCCCGCTGGGCCCAGTTGTCTGACTCTGGCAAGCCGTGGATTCGAGTCCAGGGCGGCACGTCAGGACAGGCTGCCGGTTCTGACGAAGTGCTGGCGAGCGTCAAGGAAGCGATCCAGAACGCCGGGGTCGATGCCAACGTCACTTCGATCAGCGCCCTCGGCCTCATGTACCTGGAGCCGATTGTCGATGTGCAGATGCCGGGTGAGCCGCGGGTTCTCTACGGCAATGTGACTGCTGACCTGGCTGCCGAAATCGTTGAGAAGCATGTAAAAGGTGGCGTGCCGATAACCGAGCGCGCTTTTGCCTACTGGGGTGACCGAGGGAAGGCGCCGGGCACCGTGCCGAACATCGAGGACATCGATGCGTTCAGCAAGCAGACCCGTATCGTTACCAAGAACTTCGGCACAACCAACCCGCGCAGCCTGCTGCACTACGTTGCAAACGGTGGCTACTCGGCACTGAACAAGGCGCTTAACGAGCAGACACCTGAGAGCATTGTCGACGAAGTGAAGGCTTCGGGGCTTCGAGGTCGTGGCGGCGCAGCGTTCCCGACGGGCGTTAAGTGGAGCTTCCTTGCGCCGAATAAGGCTCCTGTGAAGTACGTTCTCTGCAACTGCGAAGAGGGCGACCCCGGCGCGTTTAATGACAAGGGAATCCTCGAAAACGACCCTCACATGCTGATCGAGGGTCTGATCATCAACGGCTACGCAACGAACTCGACTCATGGCTATGTGTTCATTCGCCAGGGTCACGAGATTCCTATTGAGGCGACGCGCAAGGCGATTCGCGATGCGTACGACGCTGGACTGTTGGGACAGAACATTCTCGGCAGCGGCTTCTCGTTCGAGATGGAGGTTTCGCTAACCGGCGATTCATATGTGGCCGGTGAAGAGACGGCGCTGATGGAGGCGATTGAAGGCAAGAGGTCAACCCCGCGCTTCAAGCCTCCATTCCCTGCGGCAGCTGGTCTCTGGCAGAAGCCAACCAACATCAACAACGTCAAGACCATCGCCTATGTGCCGTCGATAGTGACGAACAGCGCAAACTGGTTCAAGTCGACCGGTACCGAAACGTCGTCAGGCACGGCTATCGTCTGTCTAACGGGTCACATCAAACGACCTGGAATGTACGAAGTTGCGATGGGCATGACGATTCGGCAGGTGCTGGAAGATATTGGCGGTGGCGTAACCGGTGGCGATCACATCAAGGTGCTTCAAACCGGTGGGCCGCTTGGCG
>JAJCYX010000450.1 GCA_029262715.1 Chloroflexota bacterium | reverse complement strand
GCTTTCTATCCGGTGTCAAGCAACACCGAGTCCCTTAGCGACAGGGAACTCGAAGTGCTGAAGCATGTAGCGGAGGGTCTCAGCAACAAGGAGATCGCGTCCGTTCTGGCCATCAGCACGCATACGGTTGCCAGGCACGTGACAAACATCATGCGAAAGCTGGATGCGGCAAACAGGGCACAGGCGGCCACAATGGCGCTGCGTACGGGACTGCTCGTCTACTGACTCAAGCCCTGACCACAGCGCCCGCCCGAAACAATGCCTGGGGCACAAAACGGCATCGGGACGAATCACCGATGTTAGCCCGCAGGTCCGTGAAAATAGACAGGCCGGTTCCCCGTCGACGGGGAACCGGCCATGTCTTGCCGGGCCGCCCCTCAAGATCAAAGTTGAGGGGGTACTGACCTAAAGGAGCAGACCCTTTGGCCGTGCGCCGCTTGATGTCCGGCCGGGACACCAACTGGCGCCAAATAAACGGACTCGACTAGTTCAGGTTCATTACCGGTCTTAGTCCCGGTGGAATGCCTCGCTGGATAGTCAGAGCTGCTCCAATCTGCGGTGCAACTTCAACGACGAACCTGGTGGACTTCCCGATGACAGTGCCGCCTGCACTGATACCGCCTGCTCCTCCGCCATTCGCAGTATTAGCATCCATCAATGCAGCTGAATTGTCTGCTGTCTCAGAAATAGAGTTATCTCTGTCGAGCAGCCAGATCGTCATTTCAGCTTTCTCACCATCTTCAAGCAGAGAATCACCATTGTGATTTCCAATAAATACGATCGACCACGGCACGTCTGGCAGACGCTGGTTTTCATCAGCGTAAGAGATGACAGTTGCAGAAGTATTTGCGGGCACGAAATCCGGGTCAATACCGGAATCGTCTGCGGCGTAAGGTGGAGTCAGGTCGACTGGCTCACCAGCAAGAGAGTTAGAGACGACAAAGACTAGTTTGTAGACGGCGTCAGTAGTCCCAACCCTTGCTGCAAACGCGAATGTTGAACCGTTCTGGCGAATGCGGGTACGAGTTTCCCTCAGACCGGCGAAGATCGTCTGCTTGTTTGCTTCCGAGGCAAATACTCCTGCCGAGAGAATCGTGAACGAGAAAACGGATGCGACAACCACGAATGCAATAAGCACGATCGCGGTTTCGAGTCCTGTAATTCCACGCTCCCCACGGGATCCCCTCTTAAACATCAGTCACCCCCAGTTGCTGTCAGCTACAGATCTTGCAACCAGGTGTCCGTCCAAAGCCCCCTCTGGACACCCAAACACAGCGTTGCTGCTGCGTAGATTTCAGTAACCATCGCCGGTCTACTGCCACGCGTAATCGGGAAAAACGCATTGGCCGGTTGCGGAATCTGCCTAACGGCATTAGCAGTTTCAATGTCGCTGTGACGACGTTCTACTGCCGGGCAGCAACCATCCGCCCTAACTGTCTGCAAAGTGGTTTTAGGGTGTAACAAACAGGCGGTTTGGTGACGATCAGGTTAGGGCTTCAAGCAACCGCTCAGCGATGAGCTGCTCTTCGCCGTCCTGGACATTGACCATCACGACATTGATTTCGTCGCGCATACCCCCGCCACCGACTCTGATCGAAGGATTTCCGTCGAGTAGCGTCTGGCGAACTACCGCAGGACTTGGTCCTGTCCAGTCACGTTCGAAGTAGATGACCGGTTGCGGTCCCTGGCGGTCCACGGGCGTGTCCTCGATCACGACTCTCAGGCCCTTGATACCTTCGAGTTTACGAGCGATGTAGCTCGCCTTGGAGCGCCATTCATCGATCATCGCAATCTCATCAGTGTCCATGTACAGCTCGAGAGCGGCGACCATCCCAACGAGGTTCTCTTTCGACACTTTCATCGGTCTGCCGATGGCGGCTTTCGGGCTGTCGAGATTAAGCGAGTTTGCGTATGCAGCTTCCATCAGGTTTTGGCGACCTGCCAGCAGTCCAGCAGACTGCGGCCCGCCAAGACCCTTTCCACCGCTGAACGCCACCATGTCAGCGCCCATCTTGATGAACTTTGAGAGATTGTCCCTTGGTGGAACTTCGGCTGCTGCATCCACAATTACCGGAACACCGTGGGCGTGCGCTATCTCGATCGTTTTTTCCAGCCCCAGACCATGCCTGATAAACGGTCCCATCACGTACGCCACCGCACATGTCTGATCTGTGAACGCCGATTCCAGGTGATACGGGAGAGCGGAATCGACATGGCCGAACTCAACGATTCTTGCGCCCGGTACCTGGAACGCGCCGTCGTACCTGTTTCGCTGCCCTTTGAACATCAGGACTTCGTTCTTCATCCCAGTCGTGTCCGGAAGCTGCTCCACGTTGGCTTCGTCAACACCGGTCATGCAGGCTGCGGCCATTAGCACCTCGGCTGCGGCGCAACCGGCTGTCACCAACCCCATGTCAGATCCACAGGCCCTCGCAACGATCTCGCCGGCTGCACGGTTGAGTTCCTTCATATCAACAAACGCCGTGGCTGCTTCGTCCATTGCCCGCAGCACTTCGGGCCGCATCAGGCTACCGCCCAGCGATGTGACCCAGCTCTGGGCGTTGATAACCGGCTTTACACCAAGCTTTTTGTAGACCTCAGGCCAGTGTTGTTCGGTCATGTTCTCTCTTTTCGATACCAGTGTTCGGCGAGACTAGTGTTTAGACATTGATGAACTTGTACGACAAGCGTTCTCGTCTGTTCACGATTAGCAGGGATTGCCAGATGACCCATGAAACTTAAGCGGCGACAGTGTAACGCGCCATTCCGAGATACGTCGAAGAATTTAGTGGCATGTGCGAGTTAGACCGATGCCGGCTCCGGCTCTTCGTCAGTACTGAGCGCACGTGCTCTCAACTGACCGCAACCTGCGTCTATGTCGATACCCTTTTCCATGCGAATAGTCGAAGGTACACCGTAATCCCTGAGCTTCTCCTGAAACGCATCTCGGAACTCGCGGGCTGGACGCTGGAACGGACCGTCAGAAGTCGGATTCACTGGGATAAGGTTCACGTGACAGAGCATCCCCTTCAGCAGCCCACCCAGAGCCTCTGCGTGCGCTACCGAGTCGTTCTGGCCGTGCAGGAGAACATACTCAAAGAAGATTCGGCGGTTCGTCTTTTCGATGTACTTCTTGCATACCTCAATCAGGTCTTCGATCGGATATCGACGGTTGATCGGGA
>JAJCYX010000449.1 GCA_029262715.1 Chloroflexota bacterium | reverse complement strand
AGGATGACCAATCGCTGCAGACCCGTCCGGAGCTTGAGGCGATGATCGCTTCCGCTATGGGCGGCAGAGCTGCCGAGGTGATCAAGTTTGGCAAGGTCACGACCGGAGCTTCGAGCGACATTGAGCAGGCGACCAAGATCGCCCGCGGAATGGTTACCCAGTTCGGCATGAGCGACAAGCTGGGTATGCGGATGCTCGGAAAACGTGAAGGTGGAGCGATCTTCCTAGGCCGTGAGATGTCCGAGCAGCGTGACTACTCGCTTCGCACGGAAGTGGTCATCGACGATGAGATCGACCGCTTGCTCAAAGAGGGTGGCGAGGCAGCCGAACGCATTCTCAGTGAGAATGACAAGGCACTGGACGCCCTGGCGAAGTACCTCCTTGAGCACGAGACAATTGAGGCATTGGAGTTCAAGGAACTGATGGACGGCAAGGATCCGTCAACGGTCAGCGCTCCCCGCTTCGCACACGGAGTCCCTTCGCCTGAACCAGCTGCTGGCACCGAAGAGGCCACAGAAGAAGAAGGACCGGCAAACGAGCCGGAACCAGAACCGACGATGGGCTAATAATTCGGTAAATCAAGCTTTTTGAAACGGCGCCATTTTGGCGCCGTTTCTATTTTCAAGGCCTGCTAGCAAGACCTGTCGGTTATGGTTGAGCTAACCGGCATCGATACAGTTATTTGAGGCGAAATATGACCACCGTGTATGAAGGTGAACTCTGGACCATCCAGAGCTTTGTTTCCGGGTTTCAGAACAACGCGTATCTCCTGAGTTGCAATCGCACAGGTGTGAGCGTCGTGATCGATACGCCAGACCAGCCGTTTGAACTTATCGAAGCGGCTGTGAAGACCGATGTGCAAGCTGTGCTCATCACTCACAACCACCTGGACCATCTCCAGGGCTTTAACGACGTCATGGCGAAGATCGAGGTGCCGGTAGGTATCGGTGCCGACGATGCGCACGCGCTGCTCTCGAAGCCGTTCGGTCAGGTCGACGTTTCGCACGGGAACCCAATCTCGTACGGCGACATCAAGCTGCGTAGCATCGCAACTCCGGGCCACACTCCTGGCTCGACCTGCTACATGCTCCCTTCCGAGCAGCCCGGCGCAACGCCGCATGTATTCACCGGAGACACGCTGTTCCCTGGAGGTCCGGGCAAGAGCGGTTCGCCCGAAGCGTTTACGCAATTAGTCTCAAGCATCGAGAACGAGTTACTGACGTTGCCGGAGGATTCAGTTGTGCTGCCGGGACATGGCAGTTCCACAACGATCAAAGAGTCCCAGAATGAGTTCGAAGTGTTCAGCAAGAACCCTCGTCGCAACGGACTCTACGGCGACGTGACATGGGCAGGCGACAATAGCTGAACGGCGAGCCGTTCCTCTCTCCAACCCAATTGAACTCTCGTAACCTACCCGAATCGATTAGCCGTTTCTTTCCGCGTGATCCAGAACCGGGTGAGCCCACGCGGGGCGGGCCAACACAGAACTACAGACCCGACACCTCTGCGTTCGACCATCAAGACCGTCCCACACCCGGCATACCGTGGGGCAAGAACGACATCCTCGGTGCGGTCGGCCTCAGCATCACGGTCAGCGCCGTCGTCCTGTTCGCAGGTGCTTTCGCAGACGCGCTCCAGCCTTCAAATGACGAATCGGCACTGGGCTTTATCGCCACTGTGATCATTGCGGCAGCGCTCTCCTTCGGAATAGCGATAGTTACCCGACTGCCTATGACCGTATCGATCAACATGCTCGGTCTCGCCACACTGGCTAACGTGCTGGTCCACGTCACCTCTAACGGCGGTGAGTCTGACTTGCTCGGCCTGCCACCGTCCTTTATCGAGGCGGCAATACTTTCAGGGGTTCCGTTCGGAGTAGCCTGGCTCTACGTCAGCCGCAAGCATGGCCGCCCGCTCAGTGATCTCGGATTCATAGCACCAAAATCCGGAACGGCATTTCTGCTCGCCGCAGCCGCGTGGTTCGTGGCATTGATCGGCGTCGTCGTCTGGGGACAGTTAGTCACAGACATCGACACAATCTCGCCACCTGACAACACAACTCCGGTCCTGGAAATAGCAGGTGGAAGCCTGTTAGTGGCGTGGCTGTTAGTCGGACTCTGGGGACCGGCTGTTGAGGAGATTTTCTTCCGTGGGTTTCTTCTCGGTGGACTACGCGGACGAATCGGTTACTGGCCGTCTCTGCTGGTCAGTTCAGGAATATTCGCTCTGTTCCACATCGAGCCGGGCCTCTACGTCCCTACATTTCTACTGGGACTCGCATTCGGATGGGTGTACCTTAAGACGCGATCAATCTGGCCAGCGATATTTGCTCATACGCTGCACAATACCCTTGTAATCATCGCCGTCTGGCAAAATGTTGCCTGAACTACCCGCACTTGGCAGAACTGGCAGAACCGATAAGGAGCACCGTTGAACGGTAAGGAAAAGATCGGCAAAGCGTTTGCCAGGGCAGCCTCGGAAGACAGAGCCGCGCTCGTGATGTTTGCGACGAGCGGCTTCCCAACTCTCGAATCGACCCAACCCGTATTGAAAGCTATCGCTGACGCGGGCGCAGACATCATCGAACTGGGTGTGCCGTTCAGCGATCCGCTCGCCGAGGGCCCGACGATCCAGAAATCGAGTCATGCGGCTCTCGAGGCAGGCACAACGCCGGAGACTTGCCTGACCGCTGTCCGGGAAGCACGCGCGGCCGGAATCGAAACGCCGATCCTCCTGATGGGTTACTACAACCCGATTTTCACCTACGGTCTCGCTGAATACTGCGACGCCGTTGCCGAGTCGGGTGCAGACGGCCTGATTGTCCCGGACCTACCAACACCAGAAGCCGGACCGCTGCTCGATGAATGTGATCGCAACGGCATAGCGCTGGTCCCGCTGATGGCGCTCACATCGACCGATGACAGCATTGCCGAAGCGTCCAAGCGCGCTTCGGGCTTCATCTACTGTGTCTCTGTTCTCGGTGTAACCGGTGCGCGAGCCAAAATGAGTGATCGAGTGACAGACCTTGTGCAAAGAGTGCGGACAAAGACCGATCTGCCCGTCGCAGTAGGGTTTGGAATCACGACTGCAGACCACGTCAACGCAGTAGCCTCATACGCAGATGGCGCAGTGATAGGCAGCGCACTTGTGGACGCGATAACCAACGGCGATGCGTCCGGCGCTGCACAACGCGCGGGCGACTATGTCAAATCTGTTCTACCGGGCACGCATCGCAAAGTCGTGGCAAAATAGCCCGCCTTGCCTCCGGAAACCGGCATGCCCGGAAATACCCGGAACTGCCCAGGACTGTAAAGACAAAGAGGGATCTGAACAACATGAAAGTACGCGGTGTACGCGGGGCCACAACGGCGGACTCTGACGACCGTGACGCTGTCTTGAGCGCTACCGGCGAGTTGCTGAAAGAGATGCTCGCACTCAACGATATCGATTCCGATGACCTTGCCGCGGTTCAGTTCACAACGACCCCTGATCTTGTCGCCGAGTTTCCGGCTGTTGCCGCGCGTGAATCACTCGGCTGGAAGTACGTCCCTCTTCTCAACGCTGTCGAAATAGACAGACCGGGCGCACAGTCTCGGTGCATACGCATACTCATGTTCTGGAATACTGACCGTGCACAGGAAGAGATAAAACACGTATACTTGAGAGATGCGGTTAAGCTCCGCACCGACCTCGCTTCGGCCCAGTGACGGCCAGGCGAAGGCTACAAAATGACAATAAGTAAGCCACAATCAACAGCTCCCCACAGTACGTGCCGACAGCCTCTCGCTGACGGCTCCTATCAATTCGCGTATGCGGCGCACATCTACAGCGCCGCTTTTTCTTTTAACCGGCACTTTATGCGCGGGCACCTGTATCGCAGCTAAATACTGCACCTCGTGTCCTCAATCCGCCCCGCCGCATTCGTCCCATACCCATGTCCTACTTGCGGCACGCCGAAGAATTCGCAACGCTGACCGTCATCCCACAACCGCGGGACTCTGTGCCCGCCAACAGATAGAGAATCGAAAATGTCGCAGATAAAAAACCTGAATATCGACAGCTTCACTCCCCTAGAGACACCGAAGCAGTTCACTGATCGACTTCCATTGACAGCCGAAATATCCGAAACGGTCACCCGCGGCCGCAAGGAGATTCTCGATGTCGTGACAGGAAAGGACGACCGGCTGCTGCTGATAGTCGGCCCGTGCTCAATACATGACACGAAGGCCGGACTTGAGTACGCCCAACGCCTGAAGGTCCTGGCTGATGAAGTAAAAGACTCGGTGCTTGTAGTGATGCGGGTCTACTTCGAGAAGCCAAGGACAACCGTTGGTTGGAAAGGGCTGATCAACGATCCGCACCTGAACGGAACGTTCGACGTTGCGACTGGCCTGAGCATGGGACGCGAGTTCCTGCTCCAGGTACTCGAACTCGGCCTTCCAACCGCAACAGAGTGGCTCGACCCGATAACGCCTCAGTACCTTGCAGACGCTGTCTGCTGGGGAGCGATCGGCGCACGGACGGTCGAAAGCCAGACACACAGGCAACTCGCTTCCGGGATGAGCATGCCCATCGGCTTCAAGAACGGCACAGGCGGCTCCATTCAGATCGCGGCCGACGCCATGCTCGCTGCAAAGGATCCGCATGTGTTCCTTTCTGTCGACGATGATGGCAAAGTGTCTATCATCAAAACCAAAGGAAATGAAGGCGGCCACGTCGTTCTGCGAGGCGGATCATCTGGTCCGAATTACGACCCGACTGCCGTTGCCCGTGCTACTGGGATCCTGAAGAACGCTGGCTACGAGCCTCACCTCGTGATCGACTGCTCGCACGCAAACTCCGGCAAGGATCACCGACGTCAACCGGTTGTATTCCGGGACATCCTGCACCAGCGAACATCTGGCAACGGGGACATCGCAGGCATGATGCTTGAGAGCCATCTGCACGCCGGAAGTCAGAAGGCTGGCGACGATCCTTCCAAGCTGGAGTACGGCGTGTCTATCACGGATGCGTGCGTTGATTGGGACACGACGGCGACGTTGGTTCGCGAAGCCAGTGCGGCGCTGAGCAAGACCGCCGGAGCGCTGGCGTAGAGCTGCTTTCCAACATGAGCGACCTTGAACAGCAGCTAAGTGGACTGGAACTGGGGCGTCCGGTTGCCGTCACGGTGGGCACCTTCGATGGTGTTCACCTCGGCCACCGGCGCCTGCTAAAGGTGCTGCAAGTCGAGGCAAAACAGGCCGACATGGCGTCTGTTGCTGTGACGTTCAAAAAACAGCCGCGGTCACTTATCGACCCTGCCGCAGATGTCACGTATCTGGCGACTCTCGAACATCGTAGAGAGTTGCTCGGTGAGGCTGGTGTCGACGTCGTGCTGCCGGTCAGCTTCGACGATGATCTACGCGGCCAGTCTGCCGATCAGTTCCTCGCATTGCTGAGTCGCTCCGCAAACGTTCAGATACTGGTGTCAGGCCCGGGAGCCAGGCTGGGGCACGACCGGCTGACAGCCGCTGAGCTCGAGCCGTTGGCTGAATCGCATGGCATTCGCATCATTGAAGTTCCGGCTGTCAACGGTGACACGGGGGTCGTCTCAAGTTCTGCTATCCGCAAGGCGCTGGCTGCTGGCGAAGTAAACGTCGCAACGCAAATGCTAGGCAGGAGATACCGCATAGATGGCACGGTGATAACTGGAGACAAACGTGGCCGCGAGTTGGGGTTTCCGACCGCCAACATCGAACCGGCCGAACATTTTGCGATTCCTGCAAACGGCATCTACGCAACCGTAATCACCGCAGCGGGGCAACAGCACATAGCGGCATCGTCGGTCGGCGTGAGACCAACGTTCGGTGGAGGAGAACGGCTGATCGAGGCCTACATTCTCGATTTCGAAGGCGACCTTTACGGGCAACAGGTCGAGCTGGAGTTCGTTAAGCGGCTCAGAGGCGAGGTGAAGTTTGATGGCGTCGAGCCGCTCATCGGCCAGATGAAACTAGACGTGACCGAGACACGTGAACTACTGGGTGGAGCGGTATGAGCACCGAATTCGACAACGTATTTGAAGACCTGCAGTGGCGCAACGCTATTGCCGAGGCCACGCCAGGAGCCAATGAGATTCTCGCTCGTGAAAAGGTCACCTGTTACATAGGCTTCGATCCAACCGCCCAGAGTCTCCACATCGGAAACATGGTGCCGATCATGGGCCTGGTGAGGATGCAGCAGCACGGTCACACACCGATAGCTATCGTTGGCGGCGGAACGGGAATGATCGGCGATCCCAGCGGCAGGAGCGAGGAGCGGCCGCTGCTCACACCCGATCAGATCAACGAGAATGTGCAAGGGATTCAGCGGCAGCTCGAGAGCTTCCTCGATTTCTCCGAAGAGAGCTCAAACCGGGCTGTGGTGGTCAACAACGCGGACTGGCTCAGTAAGGTCTCACTGATCGAATTTCTGCGAGACACAGGGAAGCATTTCTCCGTAAACACTATGCTCAGCCGAGAGTCCGTGCGCTCCCGCATGGACCGGGACACCGGCATCTCTTTCACCGAATTCAGTTACCAGCTACTGCAGGCATACGATTTCCTCCGCCTGTTCGAGGAGCGTAACTGCACGTTCCAGATGGGTGGCTCAGACCAGTGGGGCAACATCCTCGGTGGTATAGATCTGATCAGGCGCGTGCATGGCGGCACGGCTGCATCACAGGACCAGCAGGACCTCTCGCGTCTCGAAGCGGCTGACCTTCCTGCCCACGCGATGGCGTACCCGCTCATCACAACATCGACGGGTGAGAAGTTTGGCAAAAGCATCGGTGGCGCACCGACGCTCGACCCCGAGCAGACATCACCGTACCGCCTGTACCAGTTCTTCTTCAACGTTACTGACCCGGACGCGGTCCCATACCTGAAGCTGTTCACGATGCTAAAACGAGAGCAGATCGAAGGGCTTGAGGAGTCGGTTCAAACAGCACCTCGCGAACGGGAAGCGCAGCAGACTCTTGCTGCTGAGGTCACGAGGATGGTTCACGGAGATCGCGGGCTTGAAGAAGCAAAACGCGTTACGAAGGCACTCTTCTCCAACGATCTACGAACGCTGTCTGCCAGGGAGCTTCGCGGCGCCCTGACCGAGGCCAGCCACGGGATGGTGAGGCCTGTCGATCTAAGCGGCGGCATCACACTGGCCAGCGCAGTCACGGTAAATGGCGGTGGGATGATCTCATCCACATCGGAGCTGCGGCGACTTGTGGACCAGGGCGCAGTAAAGATCAACGGACAGGTCGAGACCGATCCTCTCAGACAACTGACGGACGAGGACTTCATAGACAGGCAGGTCATGGTCGTTCAGCGCGGCAAGAAGAGCCACGACCTTATCTGGCTCGAGCCTGATGCCCGGTGATGGCGAGGCGATTGCGAGGGGATAGCGACGCGATCGCCAGACAACTATCGGGTAATCGCAAAGTCTGTGAAATAGATAACAATTCGCCAATTCCTCCCGTCATCTGTGGCGACCGAAAGCGTCTTTGCGCGTAGAATTCACTTCAGCGACGACTCCAACGTAGAACAATGCACGAGGCCCGACAGATTTCCGCTCGGGCCGCCCAGGATTCGAACAGTGACAAACGGTAAACTCCCCAACCTCCGCATCCCCGGCCCGGTCCCACTTCCCGATGACGTTCTGGAGATAGTCGGCTCGCAGATGATCAACCATCGTGGGCCCGAGTACGCAGACATGCTTGACCGCATGACCGCCAACCTGCGCACGGTCTTCATGACCACCAATGACGTCTACTTCATCACCGCATCTGGCACCGGAGCGATGGAGACGGCAGTGGTAAACACCATTTCACCCGGAGACAAGGTTCTTGCAATATCGGTCGGAGTTTTTGGTGAGCGCTTTCGCGAAATTGCAGAGGCCTACGGCGCTGACGTCACAAAGCTCGAGTTCGAACTCGGTCACGCCGCAGACCCGGAAAAGGTCCGTGAGACGCTGAAGGGGATGGACGACTGCAAAGCCGTTCTGTTCACTCACAACGAAAGCTCGACAGGTGTTGCCAATCCACTCGAAGAGCTGTGTAAGGTGATCCACGAAGAGTCTGATGCCCTGATACTCGTCGACGCCGTCTCATCTGCCGGTGGAATGGCGATTGCGGTGGATGCTTGGGGTATCGACGTTGTTGCGACAGCTTCCCAGAAGTCGTGGATCGCACCTCCCGGAATTGCGATGGTCACGTTCAGCAAGAAGGCATGGGAGGCGTACGAACGCTCAACCACGCCGAAGTACTACTATGACATTCAGCAGTACGAGGACTATCTGAAGATTGGCCAGCCACCGTTCACGCCGTGTCTGCCTGCGATGTACGCCATCGAGAAGTCACTTGAATCCATGGTGGCAGAGGGTATCGAGACTGTGTTCGAGAGACATCACGCTGTGGCGGAACACACAAGAGACGGTGCCCGCTCGCTTGGCCTTGAGCTGCTGCCTGACGAGAAGTACGCATCCAACACGGTGACAGCGATCAAGTTGCCTGATGACATCGATGGCAAGGAATTCCTCTCTCGTGTCAGAACCGAATTCAACGTCATTCTCGGTGGCGGCCAAAAATCTCTCACAGGAAAGATCTTCCGCATCGGCCACATGGGCTGGGTGGAAACAGCGCACATCGATGAAGCGCTTGAGGCTGCGGGAAGAACGCTACGTGTAATGCGTGGCTGACCAGAGCGCCTAAACGTCTTTCCGTTCGTAGAATCCTGTTGCACGCCAGTTTGATCAAACTAGTCAAACTTGTCATTTTCCGATGCTGGCGTAGGCCAGCGCGCCATTCACAGGTGACAGATCGAATTGAAGCGCCCCTGGTTAGCAATAGCACTGGCGATAGTCGCAGCTACAGTCATCGGCTGTGGAAGCACTGTCGTTCGTGAGCGGGAGCGACCTGAGCCTGGCTCAGAGCCGACGCGTGAGGCAAGCTCCTCTGGCCAGCAACCTGCAAACTCCGTGAATCAAGATCGAGATGACTCGCTCGATTTCTCTCTGCTTTCGACCAATGGCGGAGTTGTGAACTTCGACGATCTCCGAGGTGTACTTCCTGTAGGCGTGTTTTTCTACGGAGGCTCGAACTGCGACGGTTGTGAAAATCGTCTGCGAGACC
>JAJCYX010000448.1 GCA_029262715.1 Chloroflexota bacterium | reverse complement strand
CAGCGCGCAAGGGTCGTGACGAATCGTGGTGGGATCAGGAGAAGCGCAAAGAGTTCAAGCCGACTTTCATCACGCTGCTGTTCAAACATCTGAAAGCAATCAGGCGGTCGGAGCTTGGATTCGGGAAGAAGCTGCTGCTTTCAGTTCAGTCAACCCGTTACTTTCTCACCACACGCCGGTTCATAGTGTTGAGGGAGATGAGATACGTAGTGACTTCACGCATACCGCTTCTCAGGTAATTACCTGTGCGAATCAACTGCGATCTGCCATCTTTTCAAGACTAATACTCCCGCAAGATCCAGAGACCAACCACTAGCGATTGGCGCTGTTCCGTAGTGATCGGTCGCCACGCCAGCGTCAGGCCGATCGTGGGGATCCGAACGACATCAGTAACCGGTAAGGACCGAATTGGTCGAAGATACTAGCCCGGCGCAACCGCCAGAAGAACGCAGCCTCAGCAGCCGCGCATCTTCCGCTACGGTCTGGGTCATATTCGCTCGTTTCGCACAGCAGATCATCGGATTCGCAAGAATCCTGGTCCTTGCGCGCCTCCTTGCGCCGGACGATTTCGGCCTGATGGGCGTCGCTATCTCGGCTCTTGCCGTCTCACAGCTCTTCGCCGTGACCGGATTCCTTGGCTCGCTCGTTCAACGACAAGGCGACATCAGCCACCTGCTCAACACCGTCTGGACGATCGAGCTGGTCAAGAACCTTCTGATCGCTGGAATCCTTTTTACAGCAGCATCCAGCATTGCCGGATTTCTCAACACGCCAGAAGCGACTCCAATTCTCCAGTCACTGGCAGGCATCTTCGCGATTCTCGGTCTCAAAAATATCGGAATCGTCTATCTGAGACGGCAGTTGAGGGTGCGAGACGAGATGGCGATCACTCTCGGCTCGACGTTCCTCGAGAGCATAGTGACCATCATCCTCGCCTTCACGCTTGGCACCGTCTGGGCGCTCGTCTGGGGCGCACTCGCACGGTCGGTATCGCTCGTCGCCATCTCATACATCGTCTACCCGTACATGCCTCGGCTCGAGTTCAAAAAGGCTGAGGCTGTCGCAATGTTCAAGTTCGCCCGCTGGCTGTCCCTGACCGCCATGACGCTCCAACTGATTCACCAGTTGGACAGACTGATAGTCGCCAAAGTCCTGGGAACCATGGCACTCGGCTTCTACACGGTCTCGGACCGATTCTCCCTGAACCCCGTTAGGGAGCTTGGAAGGGTGGGCGTTCGAGTCGGCTATCCGGCCCTTTCAACGCTACAGGCCAACATAACTGAATTGAGAAGGAAATCGCTCTCAACGCTCGAACTGAGCATGTCAGTGATCATTCCAATTGCGGCAACATCGTCAATTCTCGTTGAAGAGTTCGTTCCAGTGATCCTTGGTGATCAGTGGACCGGTGCAATTGACGTAACCCGTGTCCTTATTGCAGCGGCCATACCGATGACGATTGTTGAACTTGGAGCCATTCCGCTAGTTGCGTACGGAGTGCCGAAAGCGTCAGCAGGCGCAATCGTTGTGGCACTCATCACAATGCTGATCACAATGCCGCTGTTCTCTGATGCCTGGGGTCTGCAAGGCGCTGGATCCGCTATGGCCCTGAGCTATGGGATTGCCAGCCTCATCATGCTGGCATCGTGGCGCTACTGGCTGGGAATCAGGTTCCGGCATATGGCAAAGGCGTTCCTACCCGGCCTGATACTGGCCGCGGCAACCGCTCTGCCGCTCTACGCAATCGACAGTATCGACATGAGCAATCTGGTGACCACAATCGTGGGAGCTGTGATGTTCGTAGCAATCTACGGCGCAGTCGCCGCAGGGCTGTGGTTCACGGCGCGGAAAGGCCCGTTCCAGTTCCTGGTTGCTGCGTTCTCTCGCAAACGCAAATCGAAACCGGCTACGGCCTAATCAGCTGCGTCCCAGCCGACCGCTTCCCGGTAGATGGACACCAGTTGATCGGCAACTCGTGTTGCATCGAACTCACTCAGGACCCGCTCCTGCCCTCGCAGACCAATTGAGCGGCCCCTATCTTCGGTATCAAGAATCGAGATAATCGCCTCTGCCAGTCCATCCGCATCACCGGGCTCCACAATCAGGCCGTTTTCGCCTTTCCTCACCAGTTCGGGAAGCCCACCAGTGTTTGAGGCTACAACGGGAAGACCGACCGCCATTGCTTCGATAACCGCCATTGGCAGCGCTTCTCGCAGGCTAGGAAATACGAAGAGATCGGACGCTTTCAGCAGTTCCAGCACATCTGTCCTGTCGCCCAGGAGCGTTATGTGCTGCTCCATCTTCTCCGCCGCAATCGCCTTCTCCAGCGCCTGGCGTTCAGGGCCTTCACCGGCGATGAGCACGTGAGCACCCGGCCACTTGGCAACAACGGCCGGCATCATGCGAGCCAGATGCACCTGGCCTTTGACAGATTGCAGCCTACCAACATTGATAATTACGGGCCATTTATCAGCTATTCCTAGTGCTGTTTTTATGGCTGCTGGATCATCGTCGGTATTATCAATATATCGGCTCGGATTAGTTAGCCCAGAATAGACGACAGTAAACTTCCTGATAGGTCTCTTGTACTCGGTGCTGTGAAGCTTTTCTACAGCCTTAGAAACGGCGACATAGCGTTCAACACCGAGCCGTTCAAGTAGGGACATACCTACGACCCGAAACTTTCCGCCACCCTTCGCAGCAAGGCTTCTCGGGTAGGTATCGTGGATAGTCATCACCACCGGAATACTTAAAATGCGACCTGCGATAATTGCGTACGATTTGTCAATAGGGTGATTCGCATGTATTACATCAATATTCAGGTTACGAAGCAGCTTGATAAATCGCCAGAATGTGCGGGCAGTCTGGAGTCTACCAGTGTGGCCAAGATATGTCGGTGTGACACCGATCTGCATGTACTGGTCCAGCAGGTCGTGCTTCGGAGTGAAGTAGCAGACTGAGTTGTTTACTCGCTCCTGGCCGATAGCGGTGATGTTCTGCAGAAGCAGCCGCGCAGCACCCCCGGTGTGCAGGTTGCTCAGGGTATGCATGACATTCACAGGGCGATTATTCATATGATTGAACGGTTCCCAACGGTTCTCAAGACAGCTCTGTTGCGAGGATCCTTCAGCGCCCTACCTGCCGGCACGAAATGTGGCTCCGGACAGAGTTAGATATCCGTGGATTTCACAGCGTTCGGGTAACAGTCCCGCACCACGCTCAATATTGTCCGCAGAGCCACGAATTTCAATGTTGATGCAGACTCCAATCTATTGTGTACGTACTCACTAAAAGAGTTCGCAGAGCCGGGCGCGCCGAGATTGGCCGATCTTGCTTCAGGCTCGTCTCAGGTCAGTCATCGGCTGCTTGCCAAATGGAGGCTGAAGAGCTGTATAGGAACTGTCGAAAGCGTGACTGGCGCATGGCCTCAACACCGTAAGCTCCATAGAGTCCGCGGAAACAGGGCGCACGCACGAACAAAGGCGAAGAACTTGCATCTGGGAAGATGAGCGATACACCTGAGGCCGGCAGGCCAACAGCCGCTAACTGACGTCTATGCACCCGGCATATCGTCGGCACACGCAGATCATCACTAGCCAGCGACTACGGGGCGGAAACGTCCCTGAAGTAGTCAACAATGCTGACATGAGTCGGCGACCCAACGTTTCCAGCGTAGACGCCAATTTCGCTCACCGTGAACACTCGAGTAAACGATGCGACCATCTGGTAGACAGTTCCGTCAATTGACCGCTCAACCGTCCACAGATCACCGACACGAGTCACTCGGAAGTAAGTCGTGGCTGAAGCAGTAACCGTACTCGAACTGAGGACCTGCTTCGAGTTCGTGGTGGGGTTGACCTCTGCAATGATCGACTTCACTGTAGATCCGCTGTAGTAGTTTCCGATTCGCAGGTACGTGTCATCTGCCTGTCTGACGATGATGCCCTGCAACTGGAACTTCTCTGAAACCTCAGAGTCGAACTTGGCCTCAACGGAGAAGTCAATGTCGTCAATCTGCTGCATGATCCGTGGAGCGTTCACCCCATTCGACCACACATCGTGGTTGATGCCACCCGGTGAAGTGATCGATACTGCTCCGCCGTCAACTGACATGCTGCCATCGCCCAACGGATTCACGAACGTCCACACAGGAGACAGGGAAGTGCCATCAAATTCGTCTGACAAGATCAGTCCCGGATCTCGAACGAGAATATCCACTGTCGCCGCAGGGCTCGTGTCGCCGGCATCCGATGCCGTGAAGGTGAACGAGTCCAATCCGATGTAGCCAGGAGCCGGAGTGTAGACAAGGTTTGGAGCTGAGCCGGTCAGAACGCCGTTAGCCGGATTGGTCACAACGTCGAACGAAAGCGGGTCGTTTTCTATATCCGTACCTGTCAGAACTATCGCCAACGCCACATCTGAGTCCGTGACAACAGCCTGAGATATCGCAACAGGAACGTCATTGACGCTGTTCACGGTGATCGTAACTGCGACGATAGCGGATGCCTTGAAAGCATCCCGCGCCAGGTATGTGAACGAATCGACACCGCTGAACTCAGCGTCCGGCGTGTACGTGAACGAGCCGTCTGAATTGAGCGTCAGTGCGCCGTTCGACGTACTCGACTGCAACTCGGCCGTCAGCGGGTCGCCATCCGGGTCTGTGTCGTTCGCAAGGACACCGAGAGCCGGGACCACCAGCACAACGTCCTCGTCAACGGAGTAGGCGTCAGGTGCCGAGACCGGAGCCTCGGTCGGCTGGAATACCAGGATCGTGGCGATGCCCGGGGTGCTTGTAGATGTCTGGTCTGAAGCCGTGTAGGTGAAGCTGTCCGGACCAACGTAATCCGTATCAGGTGTGTACGTCAGGTTCGGTGCCGTACCACTTAACGTGCCATGAGTCGGCGGGTTGGTTATCGCATAGGTCAGTGAGCCCGAGTCAGGGTCAGTAGCAATCAGCGTGGCGGGCCCAAGTGTGTTCTTTTCGACGAACAGTGACAGGTCTTCGACCGTAGGTACGTCGTTAACTGGCGTCACATCCAGAGATACAACCCTGACATTTGAGGTTCCATTCAGATCGGCAGCACGGTAGCTGAACGAGTCGCTGCCACCGAAGTTCGCATTCGGCACATAGGTGAACGATCCGTCTTCCTGAATAGTCAGGCTACCGTTTGCGGGGCTTGAGACTAGCACCACTGTCAGTGGGTCGGTCTCTGCATCGGTGTCGTTGCCAAGAATGCCTGGCGCAGACACGTTCAACGTGTTGTCCTCGAGGGTCACGTACGAATCATCTACAGCAACAGGTGTGCTGTTCGAACTCGTACCGATCCTCGTGATCTGGATATCGCCGTAAGTCACGTCAATGTGATGTGCGATCAGCAGGAGAGAGCCGTTAGGTAGCGAGTTCTCGTTTCGGACAACCTCAACCATCCATTCGGCTGGCTCAGGGTCGGCCTGTTCCCAGACCTTCTTGCGGTAATAGCTGTCGGTGCCAATGGTCTCGGCTTCAACCTTGATGAAGTACGGCACGCCGTTTTGCAGAACCAGCCCGGTGCTGTCCTGGAGGTTAGGTGCAGAGTTGGCGAAGGCCGATGATTCGCCTCCACCGGCCTCCCAGTCGTACCAAACATGGTTTCCGTATGGCTCCCAGCCACACTTAGGCTGCTGGCAGACGAACGGCTCATTGGTGTGGCCTTGCCACCTGATGATGATTCCAAGGCCACAGCAGAGGTTTCCAGCAGGGTTTCGGCCGTGAACAGTCACAGGAATCGTGGCTGTGTAGTCGCTCCATGACATATCGCCAATAGCGAGCAGCCTGTCGTAGCCGGAAGTTCCGATATTGTTCAGTCCGCCTGGTCCCAGTGCCCACTGACCGTCAACCGGCTGAATCGCATCCTGCACAGTCTGCGCAGAACTCCAATCTGTCGAGTAGTTCTCCGGCCAGAAGCTCCTGCCGAGGTACTCCAGCGTTGCTGTTTCCTGGGCGGAGTTTCCGAGGCTATCCAACGCCGTCACCACAACGATGTTGTCACCGAGTGAGAGTTCATCGAAGAGCAGTTGAACGTTGAAATCACCTGGCTTGTGCAACCGTCGAGCGTCAGCGCCGATGCCCATGCTCTTCGAAGGCCCGCCGTTCAACGTGTACGAAAGCGAGACGATACCGTCCGGGTCGACCACATTTCCAATCACATCTACCCAGATCTGCGGCCTACCGACGTTGTTGAACTTCTGGTTCTTGCCGTACCAGAACGTAATAATCGGGTCTTCCGGGTCTCGAACCGAGATGTCCACGGTGGCAGGCGCGCTGGTGTCTGTAGCGTCCGATGCCGTGAACATCAACGAATCTGAGCCGATGTAACCCGGGTCAGGTGTGTAGACCAGGTTCGGAGCAGCACCGCTCAGTGTTCCGTTTGTCGGCTGAACAGTCACAACATATGTCAGCGGGTCGTTTTCGACGTCAGTTGCACCAAGCGTGATACCGGTGCTGACATCGGCATCCACAGACACAGCCTGCGGGGTTGCAATCGGCGCGTCATTCACTGAGTTCACAGTGATCGTCACGGTGGCACTCGGTGAGACCCCGATGACATCTCGAGAAACATATGTGAACGAATCGACGCCATTGAACTGGGAGTTCGGGTTGTACGTGAACGATCCGTCTGCATTGAGAGTCAGCGAGCCGTTCGATGTGCTCGTCACCAACTCCGCCGTTAGCGGGTCGCCATCAAGATCAGTGTCGTTGTCGAGCACACCCGGTGCGACAACATTCAGCGAGATGTCTTCATCGACGCTATAAGCATCGTTCACTGCAACTGGATTCTCGTTCAACTCAAAGACCGTAATCGAGACCGTGCCCACGTTGCTTGTCGATGGGCCGTCGGTCGCCGAGTAGGTGAATGAATCAGGGCCAAAATAGCCAGCATCCGGCGTGTATGTAAGGTTCGGTGCCGTTCCTGTGAGATCACCGTTGGCGGGCGGGGTCTCAATTGTGAATGTGAGGGGATCATTATCAGCGTCTGTGCCAGTCAGCATCACAGGAACCGATGCATCCTGTTCGAGGATCACAGCAGCGTCCTGTACAACAGGTACGTCGTTGATCGGGTTAATCGTCAGAGTGACCGTCACGACGTTCGACGAGCCGGTTCCGTCGCTTGCTCGGTAAGTAAACGAGTCGACGCCGTTGAAGTGCAAATTCGGGCCGTACGTAAACGAACCGTCCGCATTCAGCGTCAACGAGCCGCTCGATGTGCCAGATTGCAGAACAGCAGTCAGCGGAAAGCCGTTGGGGTGGGTATCGTTGGCAAGAACACCCGGTGCAGAGACGTTCAGTGTCACATCTTCGTCAGTACCGTAAGCGTCATCCAGCGCAGTAGCAGCAACTGGTGTTACGTCCCGGAAGTAGTCGATGACCGCGGTGTGCGCCGGAACTCCAACGTTTCCTGCGTATACGCCGATCTCAGTTACAACAAACGGCTGAGGGAACGATGCCAGCGTCGTCCAGTTAACGCCGTCAATCGAGCGTTCAAATGTCCACAGGTCACCGGAACGCGCAAGGCGCAGGTACGAAGTGGGAGATGGCGTCACGGTCGTTGAGTGGAGGACCTGGACATTCTTAGGAGAGAGCGTTATCAGCGCTGCAATGGACTTGATGCGGGTGCCGGAGTAGTAGTTGCCAATGCGCAAGTACGTATTCTCGTCCTGCTTAACCAGGATTCCCTGCAGCTGGAACTTCTCCGAAACGCTGGAGTCGTACTTGACCTCAACCTGGAAATCGCCGTCTTCAACCTGCTGCATGATGCGAGGCGCAGCGATTCCGCTGGACCACACATCATGGTTCGTGCCACCGGGAGCGGTCAGTGAAACCGCACCGCCGCCAACACTCATAGTTCCGTCGCCGACCGGGTCCAAGAAGGTCCATGCCGGAGACAAAGTCGTGCCATCGAACTCGTCAGAGAACAGCAATCCTGGCGAATTTACTGTGATGGTCACAGTGGCTGGCGTGCTCGGGCCGCCAGCGTCAGAAGCGGTGAACTCGAACGAATCCGGGCCAATGTAGCCAGCGCTTGGCGTGTATGTGATATTGGGCTCGGTACCGGTTATGACTCCATTGGCCGGGCTGGTAGTCACAGCGTACGTAAGCGGGTCGCTCTCGGTGTCGGTGCCATCGAGCGTGATTCCAACCGCTGTATCGGCGTCCGTTGAGACAGCCTGTGGAGTAGCAACAGGTGCGTCGTTAACCGGGTTCACCGTCAACGCCACCGCTACTGGCAGAGAAGCCTCAGATGCGTCACGAGCAACATAGGTGAACGAGTCGGGGCCGTTGTAGTTGGCGTTTGGCGTGTAGGAGAACGAGCCGTCCGCGTTCAGCACAACTGCGCCGTTTGACGTGCCCGTAACCAGCTCGGCAGTAAGAGGGTCACCCTCGGCATCGGTGTCGTTAAACAGGACACCCGGTGCAGCCTCGATCTTCACAACATCCTCATCAGTGATATATGCGTCCGGGAACGCTACCGGTGCATCATTCGTCTCGAAAACGGTGATCGAAACTGTCGCTTCAACGCTGGTCGAGACAAGGTCTGAGGCGGTAAACGTGAACGAGTCTGGTCCAAAAACGCCCGGCGTGGGCGTGTAGATCAGGTCGGGCGCGGTTCCACTCAATACTCCGTTAGCCGGACCAGTCACCACGGCAAAGGTCAGTGGGTCGTTGTCTGCATCCGTGCCGGTCAGAGTCACAGCAAGCTGAGTGTCCTGCTCGGTAGAGACAGATTGCGCCGTAGCGACCGGCGTGTCGTTGACCGCGTTCACCGTCAACGAGACCGTGGCAGGCGTCGAACTGCTGCCAGCATCAGCCGCCGTGTATGTAAATGAGTCGGCACCGTTAAAGTTCGCGTCAGGCACATAGCTGAACGAGCCGTCCGAGTTCAGGGTCACCGCACCGTTGGCGGCTCCCGTCTCGATGACTGCAGTCAGAGGGTCGCCTTCGGGGTCTGAGTCGTTCGTCAGAACACCGGCCGCGGCAACATTCAATGTGGTGTCTTCGTTGACCAGGTACACATCGTCAACGGCGATCGGCTGAGAAGCCGAAACCGCCGTATCCCGGAAGTAGTCCACTATCGCAGTGTGCGGCGGCGTGCCAACGTTTCCGGCGTAGACGCCAATCTCAGCCAATGTAAATACGCGACTGAAACTGGTCAGCACAGTCCAGTTTGTTCCGTCGATGGATCGTTCAAAAGTCCACAGGTCACCGGCACGAGTCAGGCGCAGGTAAGAGACGGATGAGGACGTGGTGTTCGCGTGGTAGATCGTCTGGGTCGAACTGGGGGGGTTAACCGCAGCGACGATAGCCTTCGTTCTGGATCCGTTGAAATAGTTGCCAAAGCGGATGTAGTTCTCCGCCGGGCCCTTGACGAGGATCCCCTGCAACTGGAACTTCTGCGTGACGTCCGAGTCAAACTTGGCCTCAATCTCGAAGTCACCGTCGGATACCGACTGCATGATGCGAGGTGCGTTGACGCCGGATTTCCAGACATCGTGATTTACGCCAGCAGGTGCGGTGATGGAAATTGCACCGCCGCCGAGGATGAAGCTGCCGTCACCGAGGGGGTTAACGAAGGTCCACGCTGGAGCCAGAGAGCCGCCATCGAACTCATCTGAGGTAATTCCAGCCGGGCTATTGCCAGAAAGAGATGGAGCACTCTGAAGAAAAAGCAAGCCGGTGAGAGCAATCGCGACAGACGCCAAAAAGGTTCGCCGCAGGCCAGGTCTTCGATTTACTAATACGTTGCTCAATATCACTCTCTAACTGCATCAGGCAAGCCGCGTCCGACGACACTGCCACAGTGCTTGGCGCAGAGTACCAATTGCTGGCTATCAAAGAAACACGAAATCGGCCAGCGGACGATAACAAACTGTGAATGGCCAATCATGAGCCTTTCGGCTCACGGTGACGTTCTGAACTGGTGCATGTAGATGAACTCATCTGTCATCGGGCCGATTTCGACGGATTCCACACTTCGCGGGATGTGTTTCGAAACCTGCCTGGTAGCGGTCATCGGACCACGAAGAGCTCTGTCAGTCACAGCCATGTATAGCAAGATCAAAATCAGGCTGTACCGCTCACATGGCCAGTTCAACGTTAGCCATTGGTTCCAGTTCTTCCGATCCCAGATGGTTAGCATCCACATGAAGGACACGAGAAAATGGTCAGGTTGAACATAGTCAGATCAATTGAAAGACCAGATATGGTGTTGAGCAGAACAGTTGAAGTGTGATCCACACGCCCTCTAATGGCTTCCAAGCCGCCTGCAACTGACAATCGTGAAGCTGTTCTGCTCGAAAAACATACCGATACTGAGTTGCTCGGTCACAGACGAGGTGTAATTGCCGGTCCGAATGCTGGCCTAATTGCTGACCCGAATGCTGACCCAGATGCCGACGGAAACCGGAACCGGAATTATTTGAAAGAGTGATGCTTTGACCGAAAAAAAGTATGTGCCAGAGAATTTTTGGGACGAACGCCTGGACCGTGAGTGGAACCTGCGCGGAGTCGGTCACCTTGGATACGGCCTGCGCTATAACAATTGGCTCTACAAATCACAGGCCAGGGCGCTGAAAAAGCTCGTCAGGAACGCGGGCATCGACCTTCCAAACAGCGATGTGCTGGATGTCGGTTCGGGAACCGGGTTCTGGCTCGACTTCTTCCGTGACAACGGTGCTCGCAAGGTCGCAGGTGCAGACCTGGCCGATTCCGCTGTACGGCAACTGCAGGAACGCTACCCTGATCTGGACATTCACCAGCTGAACATCGGCGATGAGCCCCAGGACATCGGCAAGTTCGATGTAGTCAATATCATCAGCGTGCTTTACCACATCGTTGACGAAGACGCCTTTGCACGTGCAATCGAAAACCTCGCTGCGCTCGTGAAGCCGGGTGGCTGGCTTATCCTGTCAGACAAGATGGCCAGTACAGACGTCGTTGGCAACCCGCACGTACGTTTCCGCTCTGAGGAACGGTACCGAACGGCCGCTGAGAAGCTGTCACTCTCGATTGAGTCTACCGAGGTCATGACGAGCCTGATGAATGGCGGATTCGCAGGCCTCACTCGCCGAATGCCCGGCCCTCTGAAGTCAGCTCGTGGCAAGTTCGAGAACTGGTTCCCTTCAGCCATCTACTGGATGGACGGTACCGGCATGTTCGACCGATGGGCAAACATGCGGGTGATGGCGATGCAGAAGTCGCCTGACGCAAGCTAAGCAACGAGCTTCACGGTTGTGCGGTTACGTGACACGTAGCTGCACAGCCAAACTCGTGGATGCAGAGGCCACGACAACCAGATCTCTAGTCGACTTCCAGGTACGACAGTTGCGCGTCCTCGGTCACATGGACCAGGTAGCCCATACCGGGCTGCATCACACTGAGGGTATTGAACTCCTCAGGCAGGCCAGGGAAGTGAGACTGCGCTTCAGCGTCGAAGCCTCGAACCTCTGTGTACTTGCCGACGATAGACGCCAGCGCAAATCCCACAGGCAGCGGAACCTCAGGCGTGTATGCGATCAAGTTCCAACCCTTGTGGAGTTCAATCGGAACCCCGGCAGGAATCGGTGAGCCCTCAACCGTCAGGCTGGCAGCACGGTTCATCCTGATCCAGAGACCGCTCGTCAGATCAACCGACTTGAAGTCGTTCAACTCGGCAGGTCGACCCGGGATGAACGTACGAATCTCGTCGCCCTTCATCGTGGTGACCTCTTCATACAGCCCTGCAATCTCTTCGAGCAGCGCCACGAGAGTCCTGTCTTCAGCAACCACTCGGAATGAGATCAAGTTCCAGCCTTCCTGGAGCGAGATTGTCTGCACATCTCCCTTGCCACCCGCAGAAGTAGGCGTGGCAGGTAGCTGAGTGGCCGTTGCCTCTGGCACCAGTGTGTTAACCACGGTCGGCACTCGAACCGGAGTTGCCGTCGGTGGCCGCACCGGTCTCGGTGTCGGGATCACAATCGGCGTCGGCGTCGGTTGGGCCTGTGGCTCTTCTGGCGCATTGAATATCGGCCCTACAGGTCCTGACGGCGTTGGCACAGGCGTAGGCAGCGGAGCAGGAACTGCAACCGGCGTCTCATCCGGCGTGGCCTTCAGCGTGACAGCACCTGACAGAGTCGATTCGCCTCCGCCAACGATGTTCTGCGCTGATATCTGGAATCGGTATTCACCTGGCTCCAGGGCGTCTATCGAAAGCCTGGTCTCATCGCCATCTGTCAGAAATACTCTGCCACCGGGAATGGTCAGCACGCGGTAGCGCAGAATGACCTGTCCACCGTTGGATAGCGGCCGTGACCAGCTCAACTCAATGGTTCCATCACTGGCAACCGCCGAAATGCTTCGTGGCGCAGACGGTGAAGTGCTCGTAGGCGGAGCATTCACAGGCGGCGATGAAGGGGGAGGCGGTGGCGCACTGTTCACCGGCGGCGGTGCAGATGTCGCAGTTGGCTGCGGTGTCGGCGGCACAGCGGTAGGCGGCACGGCTGTCGGTGGTACGGCTGTCGGCGGCACAGCTGTCGGTGGTACTTCCGTTGGAGGCGGCACCGGTGTCGGCGGAACTGCCGTCGGTG
>JAJCYX010000447.1 GCA_029262715.1 Chloroflexota bacterium | reverse complement strand
GGATCATCCCACCCGGATGCTGCGCAAGCTGACGTGGGAACCCGATCAGTTGCCTCGCGAGCTGGATCAGGTCCTCCCACAGTGGCGCATCTATACGGTTCTTGAGTTCCTTCGCCAGTTGATCGAATCCGGCGTGACCGTCCATGTTCTTTGCAAGGGCGTCGATATCGTCTCCAGGGAGCGCCAGCGCCTTACCGATATCTCTAATTGCACCGCGCACTTTGTAGGTGTGAAACGCGCCGGTCAGTGCGGCGTGTTCATAACCCCATCGTTCATGGACGCGCAGGATCAGTTTTTCACGTATCTCTCGCGGGAAATCCAAATCTATGTCCGGCGGACCTGCGATCTCATCATCAGGCAAGAAGCGTTCGAGCTTGAGGTCGAACTGCAACGGGTCGATGTGCGAAAGACCGATCAGATAACCGATGAGGAGCGCTACGGATGAACCGCGGCCCCTGCCTGGTGGTTGATCCTCAATGGGGATGCCCGGCTCAATGAGTCCAAGCTCTTCCTGCACCTCGCGGGCGATCTTGATGATGTCGTAGTACTGGAGCAGGAACCCGGCAAGGTTGTGGCGTTCGATCAGGTGAAACTCTTTGTCAAGCCGGGTCTTAACGGCGTCGGTTACGGAGCCGTACTTCCTGATAGCAGCCTGTTCGCATAGCTCACGCAGGTAGCTGGATTCTGTGCGCCCGTCCGGTAGGTCTGTGTAGGTTGGAAAGCTGTAGATGGCGGAAGAGTTGAGGTCTACGTTGCAGCGGTCAGCAATCCGCACGGCGTTTGCTATCGCTTCCGGGTAGGCACCGTGAATGTCAGAGTTGAACGCGCTCGTCATCTGTCGCGGAGAGCGCAGGAAAAACTGATCGTTGGGAAGTCGCTCCTGGTACGTTTCTTCGACCGATTTGTTGTGACGAACGGCAGCCAGTACATCGTGTAGATGGTGCCGATTCATTTCGTGGTAGTGGACATTGCCGGTGGCGACGATTCCTACACCGATCTCGCGGGCAACCCGAGCAAGCCGCATATTGCGGAGCCTGTCGCCTTTGACGAAGTTCTGTTGCAGCTCTATGAAGTAGTTCTCAGCACCGAACCAGTCACGGTAGTTCCTGGCGGTTTCAATGGCCGATTTCAGGTCCCCGGCCAGCACCTGTTCTGATAGCTCGCTATTTCTACATCCAGACAGGCAGATAACTCCGTTTGTGTGCTCCTGCAATTCCCTGGGATCAAGACGCGGGTCTAAACGATCTTCAGCTTCAATATGAGCGAGTGTGACCAGGCGGCTGATGTTCCGGTAGCCGTCCATAGTCTCTGCGAGCAGTGTGATGTGATGGCCATCCAACAGGGTTACCTCGACGCCGATGATTGGCTTAATCCCTACGGCATTTGCTGCCTGTGAAAAGAACATCGCTCCGCAGAGGTTGTTGTGATCTGTGATGGCTATCGCGTTGATGCCAAGGCGCTTCGCTTCACCCAGCAATTCATCCATTCTTGATCCACTGTCGCGAAACGAGTACTCGGAGTGCATGTGCAGCTCCGCATAGCCGGATGTACTGGTAATTGGTGATGGCGATGGCGTCGGTGGGGGCTCATCCCAGGATTGCGGTTGATGGTTCCAGTCCTCCTGACGGAACCACTCGTCGCGGAGTACGTCATGGAACAGAACGAACCGTTTGCCTGTCTCAGAGAAGAGTTCGTAGTAGTGCCGGATGATCTCCTGGTCTTTGCCGCGCCACCAACGTTGGTTCACACGCCAGAGATCGGAGATCTGCATGGCCCGTTCGCGATGCGCGGTTTTAGTACCAGTGACCTCCACCGGATAGCCGCGGTCGTTTACCCGGACAGTAACCAGCTCAGGAGCATTTACACGCTTGCCGGAATGAGCGTGTCTCGTTCTTCTGGAATTGGTGAGCATGAGTCTGTAGCTCTTAGGAAGTAGATCTCCTGAGCCGTGTGTGTCCTGATCTGTGTAAGTGCTTCACGAAGTAGCGCCTGTTGCCTTGTGTCGGCCATGTAGGAGGACTGACGCCCCCGTTCAAGCGTCAGGTTGGTCAGGGTCAGCCGAACCGTTTCCACTGGACCGTTGATACTGACTGACTCAAGCTTGGTAGCGATGGGTCTGATTGCTTGAACGGTGGACTGTGCCGGTGTCTTGAAGGCAACCCGTATCCGTTGAGGAGCACGTTTTTGGATCGTGAGGATGATCTCGGCAGCCCTGGTGCTACGCCGCCGCATCTCCGGGCTGGAGAACGCTGTTTCAAGCAATCCTTCGATGGCAGTCAGAACAGTGGGCAGTACGACAGATGGCGCGTCAAAGGCAAACTCGGTGGTAACTTGCTCGACTCTGATGCGTGGAACCAGGAGGCTTTCATCAACGCCCTTAGCAAGCATCCATGCTCGGCCACCGTTCGAACCGAACTGCGCTTCAAAACTCCCACGCGGAATGTGCGTCACGTCACTGAGCGACTTGATGCCAAATCCTCGCATCCTTGTCTTCAGATCAAACGAGACTGGCAGCACGTCAATTGAAAGCTGACGCAGCGCAGCAGCCGAATCCGCTGGCAGCTTCCGTGCGCTGTGGTGTTCGCTGAGGGTCGCTGCGATGAATGACAACCACTTGTTTGGCCCGACGCCCAGGCGCACGTCTGCAAATTGCTGTTGCTTGATAACGTTTCCGAGCAATCTGATGATTTCGCCATCAGATCCGTAAAGAAGCTCAGCCCCCCAGATGCCGACATAGATGAGGCCGGGGCCAGCGATCTCCACTTCCGGAATGATGTCCTGTAGCCGGTCTGCTAAAGCGTCCGTCTGCTCCTCAGCGACAAACGCCTTTGCCTGTACCAACAGAATGTCTCGCCGTCGAGATTGTGCAGCGGACGCTCGCATGCCAATTTCGATCTCTTTGAGCTGTGGTGCCCGGTCAAGGACGATTGAGCCAGATTCACCAGTGCTGGATTCACCGACAAGGACTACCGGACGGTCAACAAGCACAGGTTTTTCAATAACTTCCAGTTGCCACATGAAGTGAGGCAACCACACACAGGCCATCTGTTTATCTCCCGATTCCAAGACACCCACCTCCAACCGCAGGCGCGGTTACGTACGCCGAAAATGTGCGTTAGCGACTTTTCGAGTGACGGTGCCTGTGATTCATCCAATCAGCAGCGTCGCCTGTGACTGGACGTTTGGTCCACGCCGGGAAGGGATCAAGAATATAGAACATTTGTTCTTTTCGTCAAGCGCCCAGACAGGGCGATGGCATGCACACATCAATGACCTTGCCGGGATCTTGAAGATGCGAACGACGAACAACTTGCGGCCACATTGCCTATTGCGTTTGACGAGCCCGGCGGCAATCTGCAAAGTGTCATCAACACAACGCAAACCTCAAAACCCGAACATCTCCCATGGACAATTCTCCAGAAGATCCCGTATCTGACGAATCAGAGGCATCAACGGGCTTGACGCCCAAAATGGATGCGGTTGTTCGCGGCTGGCAGGAACGGCTCCTTCAGTTAGATCGTCGGAACAATCGACTCTACTTTCGGCCAGGGCGAACCGCGGTACGTGTGGTTGAACCCACGCACTCCGCGATCACTGGTCTACTGAACTCACGCGTTCGTGGCCTAGCTTTTGACTACGTTGAACCCGCAGTTCTGTCTCGCACAGGATTGGATGCTCAGGATCAAGACGACGATCAAGACCTAGCCGAGATTGAAGATCAAGTCCGGAAAGGCGACATTGAATCCGATTGCGAACCTCTGGAACTGCAGCGGCGGCTTCGCAATCTCAATCGTCGAGCCGTCAGTTGGGAACAAGAACAAGGACTCAGTGTCCTCTATTTGGCAATTGGATTCCTAGACTGGGTTGACCAAGACGACCAATCGGTCCGGTCACCATTGTTGCTATTGCCAGTTTCTCTCAACCGCGCCTCCAATCGAGATCCGTTCGTTCTAATCGAACGAGAAGAAGACATTGAACTCAATGAGACCCTGTCGATTCGGCTGGAGCAGTTGTTTGGCGTTCGTCTACCCGAACTCGAAGAAGCCAGCGTTACAGAATACTTGAACCTTGTGAAAACGCTGTTTGTTGATAAGCCCAACGTGGCTGTTTCGGACGAGGTCTATTTGTCAGTGTTCTCGTTCTCGAAGCTCGCGATGTGGCGGGATCTCCAGAGCGTTAGGCAGAAGGGCACGGACAATCGATTCGTGCGGTTTCTCGCCGGTGAACGGGCTCTTGTTGTGGAACGCTCACCGCCAGAAACATTTGCTGTCCCGAACGACCTGTCTGGCGGACGATTGGATGACTTCGTATCTAGCGCGCAAAGCCGAGTGGTGCTGCCTGCTGACTATAGTCAGCTAATCGCCATTGAGAAAGCCAAGACGGGTGCCTCACTGGTTATTCACGGCCCGCCAGGTACAGGGAAAAGTCAAACCATCAGCAACATGATCGCCGCGCTAGTTGCAGCAGGCAAGAAAGTGCTGTTTGTAAGCGAGAAAACCGCAGCGTTGGACGTGGTCAAAGGTCGTCTACAGCAACAGAATTTAGGGTTGCTTTGCCTGGATATGCACAGTGATCGAGGGAAGAAAGACAACGTTTATGCACAGTTGGAGGATGCATTCAATTTCGGTGCGTCAGCACTTATTTCAGAAGTAAATGTCACTGAACTTGAGCAGCACCGTGCCAAATTAAACGACTATGTTAGGGCGCTCCACCAGCCACTCGACCTTCATGGAATGACTGCGTATCAACTCTACGGAAGATTTGCTGCACTTAGCTCAACGCCTACGGTAAGTATCGACTTTGGAACCGCTGACACGATCACAATGGAGCACCTTGGAGATGCGTTAGCTACCAGCGGTCGGCTTGCCGGGTTTGAAAGAGATTTCGTCGAACATTTCACAACGACATGGCAGGCGCTGAGAGATCTCGATCCAAGCATTCAGTTGAGTATTGACCTAAGAACGAGCTTCAACCGCCTGTCTGAAAGCGTCCATCAACTGGAATCCTCACTTGAACAGGAATCAAACCTGCTCGGGATTACCACTCCCACCAATCTTGTTGAGTCCTTCCGACTCGTTCGTGTTCACGAGCAGATCGACGATTGTCCAGGTGTCCCGACGGCATGGCTTCGACGTGAGGAAGCGACACGAATTGACCAGCTCGTTAAAGAGCGGATCAGCCGTGAAACGAACCTCGATACGAAACTCGCCTCCGTGAAAGATGCGCTCGATTGGAACAAATCGCAAGTTGACTGGAAATCATGCGCCGAAGGCATCGAACTTGACTCTCGCCTAGCAAAAGGACTAGCTGCATATTTAGGCGAGTCCTGGCATGTTGAAATCCTCATCGACGAAGAGTTCGTCACCCGCCAATTGGTTCAACTTCGATCAACTCTCAGTGGGCTGCTGGATCTCGGTGACGAGCTTGTTCGTTTGTTGAATTTGAGGAGATGCACAACACTTGAGGACTACCGGCAATTGGCAGTTCAAGGCAAAAGGATCGGCGGCATCCAGTGCGTTCCTACCGGATCAATCCTGCCGGACGAGTTGAGCGAAAAGATAAGTAGCGTACAAACAGCGGCCGAACTGTCCCGAGAAATTGCTGCTGGACGAGAAAGGCTCCAACAGAATTACGAAATCAGTGTCTTGTCAGTAGTTGACCACCAGATGGTCAATCGTTATCGATCAGACTACGGGAGTTGGACCAGGCGACTCAAGAGCACCTACCGCCGCGATAGGAAATCATTGGCCCAACATAGCAAACCAAACGGACCCGGGGATTTCGAATCTCAATTGGAGGCTGTTGATCTGTGTGATCGGCTGCGCTCAATGGAAGCGGATTGGCAAGCGAGCGAAACGGAGATCGAAGCATGGATAGGAGCGGCATACGAAGGTTTCCACACCGACTGGGACTCGATTCTCGCTGATTTGCGGACGATACAGGATATTTACTCGTCCTCTGAAGTCAGTGGCCGGTCATTGACAGCGATATTGAACAACGCCGCTGACAAGAAAAACGTGGCTGAAATCGGTGTCCGGATCGGCAATTACGTGACCGAGATGGATGATGGGCTGGCCCAGTTACCTGGCGTTGCCAGTCGTGAGTTGGCCAATTGGTCCGCAAGTGGCCAGATAGAACTCTTGAAAGACATAGACCAGTATTTTGGACGTGCGAGTGACAGTATTGCTGCCGCTGCGGGCGACATCACGCCCACAGAGATGACTGCCCAAGAGTTTGTCGATCTTGTTTCATTGCTGGGCACCTGTCGCGAATTGCAGGAGGATTTAGAGGGCGAACTTGAGATCCTCGCGGGCGATCTGGGACTACGCTTTGCCAGAGACCATATCGACTGGCAAGCAATTATTGCGGCACTTGATTGGACTCAAGAGTTGTTGGATCTTCTGCCAGATGACATGGATCCAAGCCGTCTTAGCATCTACGTCAGTGAATCGCAGCCGTCACAGTTGCCGCGAACGCACTTCGAAGCGGTTGGCGAAAGCATGCAGCGGTTGAAGGCGGAACTCAATGCGACAGAATCGATAGTCAACTTAGCTGACCTTGAATGGTCAAGCTGGGAGGAAGCCAAACTCCACAATTTGTCGAGTTGGGCCGAGGTGTTGGCAGGCGACGCGGATCACGCACAGGAATACCTTGGTTATCGGCGCATAGTGTCAGAGCTTGAAGCCCTCTTGGGAGAAGGTATTGTCACTCGCGTACGGCAAGCCACGGACGATGCAGGGCAAATCGTCCCTATCATTCATCGGGCGATACTCGCCAAGTGGATTGATCTTGCCCATATGGAGCGGCCTGACTTAGGTAGCTTCACCGTCAGAGACCATGAATCGATCCGAAACAGATTCAGAGAACTCGACCAGGCACTCGGGAACGCACTTGCAAAAGTAGTTCTCAGTGAAACTGTGAGTCGCTTTCCTGGGCGAGGCCACCAACCAAGCCTCGGACCGGTTGCAACCGTTCGTAGAGAACTCAACAAACGTCGCCGACGTTTGCCGGTGCGGACGTTATTCCAGCGTGCCCCGTTGGTGGTACAAAGTCTGAAACCGTGCATTCTGATGAGTCCTCTCGCGGTTAGTCAGTATTTGACGTTGGCCGATTCGGACGAAGCCATGACTTTCGACGCCGTGATATTCGACGAGGCATCGCAAATCTTTCCGGAAGACGCCGTGCCAGCGCTACTTCGGGGGCACCAGATCATTTTTGCCGGTGATCAGAAACAGTTGCCCCCAAGTAATTACTGGCGTTCGGGAAGTGAAGACGATGAATGGGATGAAGACTCAGAAGACCGGGATAATTCCCTCGAAGGTATGGAAAGCATCCTAGACGTGGCAGTGTCTGAATCTGAGCTTTTTGATGAAGCACACCTACGAGTGCACTACCGAAGTCGCGATCCTCGGTTGATTGAGTTTTCCAATCAC
>JAJCYX010000446.1 GCA_029262715.1 Chloroflexota bacterium | reverse complement strand
TACTTCATCGACCTCGATGGCGGCGTTCTCATCCACCAGCAGGTGACCGCTGTTGCGAATCAGCAGACCTGTAATTGTCACGTCGGGAGCCAGCACGGTTATGACGTTGCCAGTGCCTTCGCCATCGAGAATCGGCCAGTCCACACCCTCAAGGGTGATGCTCTCGTCGATTACGAAGTGACCGGGATGAATGCCACCGGTAATGGTCACTACGTCACCGCTCTGAGCAGCGCTGATGGCCTCATCAAGAGAGCCGAAGCCACCCTGTCCGCTGACTTCAATCACACCTTCTGATTGAGCCAGAGCGTCACTTGAATTTAGCCCGGTGGCAATCGCAAGTACGAATACCAGAGCCAGCAAAGCCAGTTGTGCGTAGCGTAGAAGCATCGATTAGCTTTCCGACTCTTCCGCGCCAACAGTCTCCGTTGCTCCGACGGCCTGGTTTGCAGAGGTCCTGCCTCTCATCTCATCGAGAAGTGGCTTGTAGGCCCTGCGGTGCATGAAAATGGCCACGACAATCACGGCTGATGCTGCGAACGATAGCCAGAGACCTGGCATCCAGATGGCCTCGGTCTTGAACTGAGCCACCTGCCCGCTGCCGAGAATCTGTGGCACGAACGGCTCGATAATGCTGCTAAGTGGTGCCGACGGGTCGAGGTCCTGCCCGAAGGACCGCATCCATAGCCACAGGTCGACAAGGAATATTCCCGGATAGAGCATCACTGGCCAGGTAAGCGCAAGTGCGCACGGGTTGTGAACAAATATTGCCGCTACCACCAGCATGATCAACGCCGCGATTGCAATGAGGCTCATCGAGCGCTCGAACTCCCCGGCTTCGCTGATCGGCCGCATGCCAATGTAGTGGTTCAGGCCATCAACTTCGTCAACGTCACCCTGGACCTTGTTCACATACACGGTCATCTCGAGACCTTGCGGATACTGGGGAGCGTCCATCTCCATCTTCCAATAAGGAAAGAAGATCGAGACGAGCAAGATGCTGGCAGCGGCGATCATCAAAACCGTTGGTGCAAGAAACCGCGCTCGTTCCTTCTGCATCATCTCGTGCGGGATTTTTGGGCCAAACACCCGTACCTTCAGGTTTTCGATTCGTGTTGATGTCGTCGTGGCTGTCATTCCGTGTCACCCATCTCGCCCGTAAATTTCGGGCTTGTCGTCCAATCTCGCCCTACCTCCGGTTAAATCGTGGCCCCGGGGAGGAGGTAACGATTCCCCGAGGCCGAGTGATCTAAGTGAGGGCCCGTCGGGGCCCTCACTCGTCCCAAACTAAGCTGGTTCAACCAGGAAGAACCCTGCCATTTCCAGGTGCAACGCCGAGCAGAACTCTGTGCAGTAGTAGGTGAAAACACCTTCATCTACCACATCGAATTCGATCGTCGCCGTCTCACCCGGCTCCAGGCTCAGGTTGATGTTCTGACCTGGGAGAGCGAACCCGTGAGTTGCGTCAAACGCCTTCTCAACGTTGGTGATGTGCCAGATGACATGGTCACCGACCTTCACCTTCACCCTCTCAGGGTTGAAGTGACTGCGAACTGCCGTCATCCAGACCTCAACGGTGTTGCCGTTGCGTTCAATCTTCTCCTCACCTACAGCAGTCCCGTTCGGGTCAATCGACTGAGTGCTCGGGTTCCAACCGACTTCCGGATAGACCTCCCACGGATCAAGCTTGTCGGCCTTGATGATTTGCGCGTAGTGCGGTTCACCAATTCCGATCGGCATGTCGTAGATCACCGGCATCACCGTGCCAGGCTGCTCTATGTCGAGAAGCTGGAAGTTCTGTGGGAGTAGCGGTCCGACCTTTGAGAACCTGTCGATCGACCACTTGTTCAGCGCCACCAGGTATTTGCCGTCTGGCGACACCGTGTCGCCTTCAGCAATGGCCAGGTGACCGATGTTGTAGTGGACCGAGGTCGTGGTGATCAGTTCCCATGGCGGATCATCGTTCAGTGCGTCGTACTGTCCGCCAAGCGTCCAGCGAGCGACTGCACTGTCAAGGAACAGGCTGGTGTATGCGTACCCCTGGTCATCGAACTGCGTGTGCAACGGGCCGAGACCAACCTCAACCTGTGCTTCTACAACGCTGTCAAAGTCCAGGATGCCGACACCGAACTGGTCCTGAGTCGGAGCACCGGCGTTGATGCCGTCGATGATCTTCTGGAAGGAGTAGATGGTCACGTGCGGGTCAAGCTTGCCTGACACCACGATGAACTCTCCGCCAGGAGTCACGTCAGCCCCGTGCGGGCTCTTTGGCTCTGGTACCAGAGTCAGAATTCCTTCCGAACCTGCTGTCTCCAGCGAGATCACACGGAAGCCGTTGATCCTGTCAAATTTCCCATCCGCTATCGCAGCTTCGGCCTTCGTCCGGTCAAACACGTGCAGGAAGTCCATGTCTGCCTGCGAAATGCCTGCCTCAAGCGGCGGATTACCGTCTTCAATGCCACCTGTGGCCATCTCTGAGTTGAACGAACCACAGACGACCCAGCCCTCGCTGACTCTCTTGCCTGAATCACAGAGGTCCTGCCAGTAAGGAGGCGTCTCGATCGCATAGGATTCGTCTTCCAGGATCCTCCCGCTTGCGCGGTCAAACTTCCAGAACGTCGTAATACTCCGGTAGTCCTCGGCGTAGTTCTCGATAGCAGAGTAGCTGCCGTCGAGAGGCTGCGGGAACTGTCCACCTTCGATCACCCATTCGGTGTCAGGTGTTACGAATGTTGCACCGTGGTTGGAAAGCGAAATCGGGTTCTTGATGATCTGCTTGGTTTCGAAGTCCTTCAGATCAATAACTGCTACCCGACCGTTGGATTTTTCATTGACGAACAGGTACTGACCGTCGTAGTCACCACCAGTTTCACTTAACGCCGGGTGGTGTGTGTCACCCCAGGTAAGCTCCGGTCCGTCTATCGGGTTGCCATCAGCAAGGATCTCGTTGGTGTCGATGTTGCCGGTTGCCCAGCCTTGCCATGGCTCCGGTGTGAAGACACCAATCACCTTTAGCAGGCGCATCGAAGGCATTCCGATGACCAGCACTTGGCCTGCATGGCCGCCTGAAGCAAACATGATGTATTCGTCATGTTCTCCCGTTGGCACGAATGTCTTCAGGGCCGCCTGGATGTCTGCTTCTGTAAGACCACGGTCCTGCGCAATCTGACTTGCGCCTGCTGCCAGGCCGGTTGACGGCGCGGCCGTCGGATCTTCACTGCTGCTACATGCCGCCCCGACCAGACCAAACATGAGCAGTATTGCTAACAACGATCCAGCTTTCCAGGGACATAAAAACCAGCTCTTCACGCTGGCGGCCCGGATGACTGGAACTGGTTTCGAATTCATCGTTAGTCCCTCACTCCTTGAGCCAGGATTCTGGTCGAGTCACGATTTGCTGATCCGATCAGACTGGCACTGTTTCTATTGTTAGGAAGGTCGTGTGCCCACCTGTGATGAACTTCACAATCTGATGAGGAACCAGTGAGGATTTGCACTCACCGCCCTGAAACCTCTTCTCAAGTGTTGTGAAATACATCACAATTAAAACCGTAGGTACGAAAAAGCGATCTGTCAGTGATTTAGATCACAGCCTGTTAGCGACTGTGAGAGCACACTCAGAGGCACAGATCGAGTGAGGAGGGACGCACGAATGGACCTATTGGATTCAGAATCGCTTCGTATTTCGTCCTATTTCCTGGAGCTCACGCCACCTGAGCTGGAATGGGTCCGCCGAAACACTGAAGTGCTACACAAAGACCGCGGGACTGTCGTGCTGCTGGAAGGCGCCGAGTCACCCGGGCTACTGATCGTGATGTCGGGGACTCTCAAGGTCTGCAGGGTTTCATCTGCAGGCAAGGAACAGATCCTGCGCATTGCCAGTACAGGCGACTCGCTCAATGATGTTCCGGTCTTCGATGGCGGTACGTGCCCGGCCACTGTCATTTCCGTTGAAGACAGTGAAATTCTGGTTGTGCCGGCACCTGTCTTCCGGGAGTTGCTGATACGCCACTCTACCGTGGCCGTGCAGCTGCTACAGACCTTCGCGAAGCGTCTTCGCCAGGTAACTCTCCTGGCAACGGACTTGACTCTGCTGGACGTAGAGGGACGGGTCGCCAGGGCACTTGGCATGTACACGCGTGCCGCCGGTGGTAAAGAGTTCCCAATGAGCCAGACGGAACTGGCATCAATTGTCGGCGCACGGCGCGAAGTCGTCGCACGTTCACTCAAAGATCTTGAAGAGAACGGTGCGATTACTCGAGAGCACGGTCACGTAGTTGTTACGGACAGAGAGAAGCTCGCCGCGATGCAGAGCCACGGACAGGACTAACTTCGGCGACTACTCGACTCGACGCCTAGTTCAGAGTCTTCAGGTATGCAACCAGGTCAGCCACGGTCTGGTCGTCCAGGTGTGCGAAGCTCGACATGATCGGCGCGAACCCATCGACGATAACCGCCGTCGGGTCTTTGATCGACTCAGTCAAGTAAGAATCGCCACCCAGGGACGCCGCACGAGCACCAACGCCCTTGAGACCTGGTCCAACGATCTGGTTGTCGCCCGTCGAGTGGCAACCGCTGCAGGTCTCAGAGACGAAGAAATCTGCGCCGCGAGTGGCATCGCCTGCGATACCTGCCGGGGTTGAAGTTGCCGCTGCCGTAGTGGCTGTCGCCGTTGCAGCAGCAGGACGCGATGTTGCCGTGGCTGCAGGATCATCACTGTCACCGCCACCACAGGCGGCGGCGATCATTGTGACTGCGGCGGCAATGACAAGCAAAGATGAGCGGCGAGTAAATAGTTTTCGCATATGAGTTTCTAGCTGTGTGGCCTTGTGGCCGATTCTCGAGTTCCAGGTTGAGCGTATTTTCTTCAATACCTTACGATTCTTAACTTAACTGGTGTTAGTGGTGCCATCACGCACTACCCATGAGAAAAACCTGAAGAACACATGTTGAAATCTTGCATGTGGGTGTTAGTTTTTCATTCCCAGCCCCATCGTTGACTAGTAGAAATGAGGTATATGGAAAACCAGAGCCTCAGATTCTATTGGCCTGATGTTCTCGGCATCCATGTTCAGGGCGAGTCACCGCCAGAGGGCTCCCAATGCCCTAGAATCTGCCACCAGTACAGCCTGTCTCGCTGATGCTTCTTGCGCTCATAAGCAGACGGAACCTTTCTTCTAACTAGTGTTGCCGACTTGCCTCGGCAACTCGGTTTCCTCAGCCGACGCCAAATCCGAACCTGTCTCTCTACCCGTTTTCCTCTTCGAAGCGGATCGGGAATGCCGGGAAGGTTCGGCGCGGAGAGGCAAGAGACGCTGCGGGCGCCATCACCGATGGAGCCATCACTGGTGCCGGTGACGTTGGCGCGGCGGCCGGGCTTGTT
>JAJCYX010000445.1 GCA_029262715.1 Chloroflexota bacterium | reverse complement strand
ACGGTTCGGGCTCAATATCGCTTAATCCGCTCAGTGCCTGCGTTCCTGTGCCGTGAATAGCGGCCAGGCAACGTGCCGCATTTTCGGCATCGGGTACGGAGGCCTCTCCGTTGTCACCTGCCACAAATGGCCAGAGCGTAGAAGTCCGGTCGGAAATCGGTTCCCATGCATTTCCTTTGCGAGACACAATCGGCCCATCGATAAACGGCAGAAGATCGGCGTACGCAGCGACAATTCGCAGGGTCGGCTCTACGAATGCCGGCCCTTCCTTCGGAATGTGAACTCGTAGAACGAATTTCTGACCAGTTCGAACGTCGACTCGGTAAATCGAGTTGTGCCACCCAGGGAGCGGGGAGATCGCGGTCACGTCAATGGACAGTAGCCAAGGCTCAAGGTCTGATGGTGAGATATCCAGAGGATATTTGTGTTCTATCACCGTTCACCACTCCGGCTCAATATTAGCCAGCTAGCCCAGTGCAGCCAGCGCCTCGCCAATCGGCATCTTGATCGTGGTGAAGATCGGGGTCTCGGATAGCGTGAACTGCGCTGCCGGAACCTCACGTAGATCCATCACGAGCGACACGAAGTCAGACGGGTCATCCATCTCGAACGCAACCACGAACTCAGGGTCATCGAGCCCGAAGGCGTAAGTGGTGTTGATCTTGACCATCGGGTAGTCGCGACCCACCCGGAAGTGGTCATTCATCATCTTTTGGCGCTCTTCCATGGTCTTTCCGTACCACGCACGGGTCTTCACCATGGGGTAAATAATGAAGTAGCGGTACTCTGGCTTGAGGTCAGGCTTGCCCCCCCCGTGCTTGTATCGGGTCTTGCGCCGAACAGTCAGGTACGAGTGCGGCTGATCGAGGTAGGAGGCGAGATGGGTGGAGTTGAGCCGACTGGCGATCTCGTGGAACGTCTCGACAGACGGAGAGTTTTGCAAGAGCATGAAATCGACATCTGCTCTTGTTCCAACTGTTGAATAGGTGCGGATACTGTCGTCTGACGACAGTTCCTCAACAACAGTTGCAAACTCTTCTCGAGAGTCCTGCTTCTCTTTCGCAGACAGAGATCGCCATGATCGATCCACTTTAAAGAAGCTGAACTTCACGAAGTCGTCGTACTCAATATCAGGCATATGACTCCTGCCAGGTTGATGCTGGGATTGGTGACAGCATAGATGTGTTGGTGCGAATCTTAGTGTAAAAGGCTAATTAGACCGGGTCACGTCCCGGCACCCAGATGTTGCAACTGTTGAGAGTTTACGGCCATGGCCTGGCCAATCCCTGGCCAATCTCGGGGGCCGATCTCGGACCAATTCGGAAAAGGTGACTGATGCCAAAGGTTGAAGAGCCGAACGACAAGGTCCGTGAGCAGATCGAGGAGATACTCGAGAATAACGAACGCAAGAAACCTGTGCCGATCAGGATCGCGCGTCCTGTTACTCCTCGAAAAGTTCGGTCTGGTACGCCTATCTGGTATCCGACACCTGAAAAACTGATCGTTGCCGGTCTCGCTCTTATGGTGATCGCGGTCGTCACTCGAACGTTGGTTCTGCCACTGACTGTTGCCGGCTTTGCTCTCGCCGGGTTTGGATACTATCTGCTCGTGGCTCGCAAGCGCCGTTCGAAATTCGGTGCACCGGGAGCTGGACCGACTGACAATTCGCCAAAGTACTGGCGCGGCAAGCCTGTGAAGCCATCTAGACCTTCTGGCACCGTCAAGCGACGCGACGGAAATATCCTCGACTTCCCGGATTCCGACCAGGACAAGCCGAAGCGCAGATTCGGCCGAAAACGCTAGCGGAGCATGTTCTTCAAGGGATGTCCGTTCCAAACTCGATCAGCATTCCGTTCAGGTCCCTCACGTAAGCGACAACTTGACCCCACGGCTTCTTCTCAGGCTCTGAAACGGGAACCGCGCCAGCATCTACGGCTCGCCTGAATGCAGCGGCTACATCATCAGTTGCAAACCCAAACTCCGTTGCTTGCGGTTTGCTTCCGGGATCTAGCTGCACCACTCCACCGTTGATAGCGCCCTCAGACATCGCCTGCGTGGCAAAGCCTATTCGCGTCTCGCCGGTTGCCATTTCACCGTATCCGCCATCCTCGGCCACAAACCGACGCTCAAGCCCGAGCGCCTTTTCATAGAAACTCATCGTCGCCTCAACGTCCGACACGTAGACAATCGCCCATCTAAACTTCATCGAGAATTCTCCATTCTCCTTCCGGGGTTGTTTGCTAACAGTGCCCGATCTGAACCTCAAAAACAAAGCGCCCTGTCGCAGATGACAGGGCGCTTCTTCACTTCAGTTACTGGCTATTCGTGTCCAGCCTAAACTGCACACTCACCTTCGCCACGTTCCAGCTTGTAGAGAACGGTCTTGCCCCAGTCCATGTAGGTGTTGATGTGGTCCCGGTCCAGGGGGCCAATCTCTTCCTTGAACTGACCAAAGATCTCCTCAAACGGAGCGACGCCAACACGGTCGACAAAGTCGTTGAACTTCTCGTCGTTCTGCCGGTTCTCCTGGTAGTAGGCGATGATGCCTTTCAGAGCGTCCGGTGCCTTCTTTGCAGGGACCCGGGCCTTTACACGGTGCCCAACTCTGACATCACCATCGTCGTAGTTCCCGGCAAGGAACATCTCGTAAGCCGGCACCTGTCCGCCCGGCGCCTTCATGACAGCGCCGTGGAAGCCAATGTTTGCGATGTGGTGCTGACCACATGAGTTCGGGCAGCCACTCGCCTTGATGTGCAGCGACGCAACAGCAGGATCACTGAGGTCCATGCCGTCCATCGCCTCGCCCAGAGCCTTGTTCAGGCCCATTGAGGATGTGATGCCCAGCTTGCACGAGTCTGTTCCCGGGCAGGTCACGATATCTCGAATGGTCTCCCTGCCCGGAGCCGCAAGCCCAATCTCGCCGAGCGCCTTGTAGATGTCGAACAGCGACTCTGTCCTCACCCAGCGGAACACCATGTTCTGCTGCTGATCGATACGGACTCTGCCTCCTGCGAAGCGTCTGGCGACAGTTGCAAGCTGTCCCCACTGTTCGGCGTATATGTCGCCACGCTCAATTCGCGTGTAAACAATGTTGAAGCCGTCCTGCTTCTGAGCAACCACGTTCGTGGACTTCCAGAAGTCGTACTCTGCATCGCCAGCCGGTTCCGGTGTGGCGTCAGCGGGGACCGCTGGAGCGTCTGCATTCTCGTCCTCAACCCACATCAGAGCATCCAGGTTGATCGGCTTATTCGCCCATTCACCCTTCAGCTCTTCCTCCACCATTCCACGGAACGTGTCAATGCCCAGTCGTTCGATAGTGAACTTGATGCGGGCCTTCATCAGGTTCTTGCGCTCTTCGTCCTGCCTGTTGAAGATTCGAAGCGCCGCCTCGGCGTACCTGATGTAGTCCTCCACCGGCACGAATTCCTCGAGGGTGCTCGCCATCCGCGGCATAATCGAAAGACCGCCACCGATTACCAGCTTGAAGCCTTTTCGACCGTCCTTGACCCTGGCGATGAAGCCAACGTCATGAATCGGTGTCATGGCGAGGTCCCTTTCGGACCCTGAAAACGCCGTTTTCGACTTTCGAGGCATCATCTGCGTCGTCGGGTGTCGCAGGAAATGCCGGGCGTAAGCCGCTGCATATGGAGTGACGTCGAACGCCTCTTCGGGGTCGACACCTGCATTCGACGGAGCGACGACGTTGCGTACCGTGTTTCCGCAGGCCTCGCGGGAGGTCAATCCCATGTCACCAAGAATTCGGAGCGCATTCGGCGTATCGTCGAGCAGTACGTGGTGGAACTGAACGTTCTCACGTGTTGTC
>JAJCYX010000444.1 GCA_029262715.1 Chloroflexota bacterium | reverse complement strand
ACTGAGCTCAATTGAACTGGCCAGAATGCCAGATGACCAGCGAGGTTAGTCACCGCAAAGAGTACGGGCTGCCTCGCAATTAAGCGCGATCACCCCGGTAAGGGAATCGGCTACAGGCGGGAAGTCGGTCCGTCCACGCCATCTGGGAACTCATCCTCTTCAGCCGCGCCAGTCGGCATCGGAAGTGGCAATCCAGGGAGAGAGGGAGTTGAGCGAATTCTCGCCAGGTTTAGCGAAAGCTCCTCGTTCTGTTTCTGTTGTTCTCTATTCGCAAGATAAAACGCCCACCTGGAAGTGACCTGTGCGCCAACCAGCAGAATGATGGCAGAGACATAGACGAACACCATCAGAACGATAATCGCGCTCACACCACCGTAGATACCGTTTGCGAGACCGGCGGCGTTCTGCAAATAGAGGATAAATATGGCCTTTGATATCTCAAACGCTGCAGCACCAAGCAGAGCTGTAGGAAACACTTCTTTGAACCTGAGTTTCGTGTTCGGTAGCCACCAATAGATGATGAGGAACACGATGAATGACAGGATAGGTGCGCTGAACCTGGTCACCTGGGCCCATAGTGCACCATCTGAGACCGGGGTGTTTGGAGCGACAATTGTTGAGACGTCCTGGAAGAAGCCGAATATCGTTGTGATCGAGAACGAAACGATGAGCAACAGCGCAGCGCCGACAAGCAGTAAGAAGTCCATTGCCTGTTCAGTAAGGAACGGTCTTGGCTTAGTGATGCCCCAGATCGTGTTGACGCTCTTCCTGATCGAACTGAACACGGCCCGCGATGCGAAGATCAGTCCAAATATGGCGACCGCACTCGTAACCGGCCGGTCATTGCGGAGAGTTGCGAAGAAATCAGCCAGGAATGTATCTGACTGTTCGGCAAGTACGGGAATCTGGGTTTCCAGTCCCTCAATCAGTCTCTCCTCAAATCCACTGATCCCCAGAAAGAGGGAGAAGATCGCTATGAGAGCAAGGGAGAGCGGGAATAGAGCGAAGAACGCGTAGAACGCGATGGCCGCGGACATGTATGGCCCGTTTTTGTCCAGGAACTCGTTGAAGTTACTGGCAACGAACTTGATGAACCAGAGTGGGCCTTTTATCAGCCAGACGGACTGTGTCTTGTTGAGCAAAATACCCATATATCGGCATCGGGCTACTTAACTGCTGCGTACCCGTCGCTACGTTCCATTGTAACGCCTGTGCACGAATGCAAATAGGCACATTGCCTGCACCCAACTACCCGCGAGTCTGCACCCAGGCTCGAATAAGTGTCACGACCGTGAATCAGCGATTCGATGAAATTGCCATCGAATTAGTCGAGGTCGCCGTTTCTGAATGCTCCGATGTAGTTCATGCAGAAATCGTCGTTACCCATCAGCATCTCAGTTGCGAACTGGACCGGCTTCGAGTCCATGTCCATCGCCAGTATCTTGTCGATATCGAGATGAAGTGGGTCGATGATGCCACTATCTGCGCCGTGGTCGATCGCCAGCCGCAAAAAGACCTCGTTCACGAGTTTCCGCTTCGGCAATCCGAACGAGACGTTGCTCATCCCCCCCGTAATATGAATCTCCGGCCCGTACTCCTCACGGATCATCTGAATTGCGTTCAGTCCGTGCGGTCCGTACGTTCCAGACACAGCAATTGGGAAGAAGAGCGGATCAACATAAATGTCGCTCGTGGCGATTCCCTTCGCAAGCGCTGCTTCGATGATTCGCGCAACGTTCTCGAGGCGCTGGTGCTCATCTTCAGGCATGCCATCTTCTTTGGCTGCGGTAACAACCACTCGTGCGTCGTGCTCCAACACCAGATCGAGCGCCTCAATTCGCTCTAGCGCTACCGAGTTGAGCATTGGACGTCCAGCGGAGCCGTCATAGGCCTCAAAACCGGCCTCGATGATCTCCGCCTTAGACGAGTCGATGCTTGGCGGAACAGAAGAAATGCTCTGTACTTTCTGAACCAACCACTTCATGGCTGCAATCTGCTCGGGCATCCGGTACGAGAATTCGTCGACGTTGAGGTCAAGGTACGCAGCACCTGCACCAATCTGGTGATGGACCTCTTTGTCGATGTAGTCGACGCCAGTCGCCGCTTCATCTCCATCCTCGTTCATGCCCTTCCAGATGGCGATCATGAAGTGCTTGAGTTGCCCTTGCTCATATGGCTGGGTCTTCGTGAAATGCTCTGGAACTCTCATCAGGCGCGGCTCTTTATCGGCATTTCGATACTTGATGGCATCTACGCCATCATCGAGCTTCTGGTAGAACACACCACCGAGCTTCACTACCCGCGTCGTGTGGATATTTTCGCCAATGGTGACGAAATCCTGGGCTGAACTTACTACGCTACTCATCTGATTTTTCCGATTTGCTGATTAACGTGACATTGGGACGCTAGTGTGCGCGTTGTCTGAGTGTCCGAGAGTAACAAACATACTGATTTGGCGAATGGCACACCCGATCAAGGGTCGGACTAATGTGAGACACAGGTCGCATGTTCACTCAGTCCTCTTCACTCTGTAGCTTCGCATGATGATCTCGGCTCAGGAAGGTATTGCCCCATGCCGATGTTCCACGTAGTGCCGCGTCTTTGAAGATGATTGGCCGTTGAAGCATCGTCCGCTCCTGCCCTAGCGGCTTCAACCGGTCATATGCACGCAGCCAGATACACTGCTTGTCCAGCACTTCGCAGTAACCCGCTTTTGTGCCGCCACACGGGCCGTTCCGCTGATTCTTGACACACTGAGACTCCGGGCAGAGATATGCGATATCGGGAAGCGAGCAGTCTCCACAATCTCGGCAAGAGTAGATCGGCTCCTTAGCGAGCTGCTCTAGCGTATGTGCAATCCCTGTCAGCTTGCCGGACTTTTCAAGGCTGCTGTACAGCCCTCGCCCTAACTTGAAGCCTTTTGAGTTGCGATCAAACAGGTGATCATGCACGAACTTTCCAGTTCGGAATGTAACGGGAAGCCCAATCCTCTTTTTTCTCCGAGGGCCGAATTCTCGAGATTTCAGATACTCAGGGTTCACTTCGTCTGAGCTTAGACCACGGTTTTCGCCTTCTTCAAGGTAGTAGAACTCGTCGGGCTGGGCGAAGTTCAGATCGACCGCAAACTGCTTCCAATCGTCCTTGCTGAAAGATCTTTCGATCTCGAACACCTTCTCAAGTCGGGAAAGACGAGGACGACCGGATAGATACACCCCTCGATACCCAAGGCCTTTCAGAATTGCAATCTGTTTAGCCGCCAACTCGGTGAAGAACGCTCGACCACGGTCTTTTCCCTCCGCCTGTTTTCGGGCGACGGTGAGAAGCTGGTCGTTTACAGCAACGCCGGGGATGCCCCAGCGGTTGAAGAAGCCTGCTGCTGGACCGGTAAGTATGAATACCGAGCCGATCAGTGGAATGTTCAGGTTGCTGAGGCGTGCATACCGAATCAACTCATCTAGTTTTCGAGAGTCATAGCCGATCTGAGTTACGGCCCATTTAGCCCCTGTACGGACCTTGAGCTCCAGCTTGAAGTACTGCGTCATCAGCTCGCCTTCGACGAGCTTGAAAGGATTAACTGCAGATCCAGGATAAAAATCGGTGCTCGAAAGGCGTGCGTCACGCCCCACGGAACGCCAGGCCTTGACGGGCATACCCGAGTTCATGTCGGAAATCATTTTCAGCAGACCGGCCGAATCGGTATCGAACACAGGCTGCGCTTGACCCGAATACCCGCCGATCGGATAGTCTCCGGACAGCGCTAGGATATTTCTAAACCCGGTGCTCCCAAGCGCCCACAACCGGCTTTCGACACCGTTCCTGTTGTAGTCCTTGCACGAGACGTTGATGATCACTTCTCTGCCGCGGTAGAGAAGGTCCTGGCCAAGAACCTCCGGGCGAATATGCGGATTGCCGCCCGGATTGTCCGTCAGCGCAACGACATCTACGCCTTCGAATTCTGAGAGCCGCTTTGCAAAATCAGACTCTTTCAGCGCTGCTTCTTCCATCGCAAGTCCGCGCGAAGTCTCAACTTCAACGGTTACGAGAAACTTATCGGTCTCTTCGAGGAGAACTTGCAGTGAATCTCTCTGCAATGAGCGTTCCGTTTCTGTCGCACTGTCATCAGAGTGATCAAGTTCGTCTTCGCAGCACGAACCTGTGACCGCTGGTCAAGTCTAGAATGTCGGCAGGGTTTCCTGATTCGCCAATCAACAACTGTATCTGTTTGAACCTCAACCGGCTGCACCAAAGCCATGGCTCATTTTTAATTGCTTCCACCGATAACACCCAAACCCGGCGACAAGGTGGTCCGCAGACCCCGACAGTCGGAAATAGCCCCTGTCACGATCGAAGTCGAGCGTCGCACCCTTTCAGTGCGCGGGCCGACCTCACCAATGATCTTGATCTACGGGTTTCTTGGCGTGATCTTAATCGGAACGCTTCTGCTGCTGTTGCCCATAGCAACCCAAGGCGACGCCGAGCGAGGAGTTGCAGACAGATTAACCCAGGCCATCTTTACAGCCACATCCGCAGTGGCAGTTACAGGACTCGTTGTGGTCGAAACCGACGTTGCATGGACGCGGTTCGGTCAGACGGTAATCATGGCACTGTTCTTCGTCGGTGGTCTTGGTTTTATGACCGGAGCAGCCTTTCTGTTGATGATCGTTGGCCAGAGACTGGGTCTCCGGGGTCAATTGCTTATTCGAGCTGGTCTTGGTGAGGCCCAGCTCGGTGCCATAGCCTCTCTAGTCCGAAAGATCGTGATCTTCTCAGTCGTCACTCAGTTAGTTGGCATTGTTCTGCTCTTCCTCAGGTGGTACGTATTCGGAGAACTCTGGGAAGACATCTCGGTCGGCGAGGCGCTATGGCAGAGCACATTCCATGCCATCTCCGCGTTCAACAACGCCGGTTTCGAGATCATGCCTGATGCGCTAGTCGGTGGTTCAAGCCTTCAACCGTTCAAAGCCGACATCCCGCTTTTATTGATCATGGCGGGATTGATCATCATTGGTGGGCTCAGCTACTTCGTCTTGGCAGACGTTGTTTCGAAGCGCAGATTTGGCCGGCTTCGACTGGATTCAAAGCTTGTTTTAGTCGGCAGCGTTGGGCTTCTGGTTGCCGGTACCGCCGTATTCCTTGCAACGGAATGGTCACATCCGAATAGCATCGGAGCACAGAGCGTCCCGGAGAAGGTGACTGACGCGTTCTTTCATTCGGCCGCAGCTAGAACAGCCGGCTTTTCCACGGTTGACTACGATGGCATCACGCATGCGAACAACATTGGAACCGAGGTTCTGATGTTCATAGGTGGAGCCTCAGCCTCGGCAGCCGGTGGGATCAAGATCAATACGCTCATGGTTATTGTGATCGCAGGCGCAGCGACGCTACGCGGCAAGCGGCGAGCTAATGCGTTCGGCAGGGAGTTACCCGCGGAAATCGTTCATAGGGCGATGGTGGTTGGAGCGGCGGCAACTGTAATGTTGATTGCGCTGTTCGCAGCTCTCGTCGCGATTCAACCAGAACTTGATTTTCGACAGTCACTGTTTGAAATCGTATCGGCTTTCGGTACCGTCGGTCTCTCCACGGGAGTCACAGGCGAACTAAACACCGGCGGTCGTATTCTGGTCGCCGTGACAATGTTCCTCGGACGATTCGGCCCGCTTACACTGGCGCTCTTAATGGCTGGGCGCGAATCGAACGAACCTTATCGGTTGGCAACCGAGCGGGTTAGAATAGGTTGACCTTCAACCCCATTTTGGCTGACCCGAATTTAGGTAGCCCAGAGAAGCACTGCACATGCCAGTAACGAATAGCCGCCATATCGCCGTTGTCGGTCTCGGCCGGTTCGGAAGCAACGTAGCGCGCACGCTCTATCAACTCGGGCACACAGTGATTGCGATTGACAGTGACGAAGAGCGGGTTCAGGCGATGATGGGCGAGGTTACGCACCCGGTCGTCGGCAACGCCACCTACGAGGCGGTTCTAAGGGACTTTGGAGTCCACAACTACGACATCGGCATCGTCGCTATCGGCTCGAACGTTGAGGCCAGCATTATGGTTGCTGTGCTGTTCCAAACTATGAACCTGCCCTACATCGTCGCACGGGCTCACTCAGATCTTCACGGCAGCACGCTCGAACGCCTGGGCTGTCATAAAGTTGTGTACGCCGAATCTGAGATGGGAGCCCGCGTTGCCCACAGCCTTTTCAACCCGGATGTTGAAGAGTACCTCGAACTCAGCCCATCATTCGGAGTCAGCCGCCTGCGAGTGCCGGACAGGTTTGCAGACATGTCGCTAAAAGAGGCCGGACTATCCGGTGTCAGGGACAAATACGGTGTTGCTGTGGTCGCTCTGAAACGAGGAAACGACATCACATTAAGCCCCGACTCAGACGAGAGACTGCGACGAGACGATGTACTGGTTGTGGCAGGTCGTGATGAACTGGTGGAACGGATCTCGCACTAGGAGTTTCGGGCTTCCGTGATGCTAAACAGAATCAGACCTAATCATGCAGTTCAATAAAGTTCTTGTCCTCGTCACAGGATCCTCCGCGGATGTAACGGCGGTGGAGCATGCAGCGTCGTTGATCAGAGAAGTTCGCGGCCGCCTCATCGTTCTGTACGTCATCAAGGTAGATCGATCTTTGCCACTGGACACGGAGTTGCCTGAAGAGGTGAAGCAAGCAGAGCAGGTGCTCGATAGGGCGGAGCTTACCGCGAACCTGCAACGAAACGTAGAAGCCGAGATGCTGCAGGCTCGTGACATTGGATCAGCGGTTGTACACGAAGCTGCCGTACGGGATGTTGACGCGGTTGTCATCAGCACCGAATATCCGCTGACCAACGGCCGATTCTCTCTTGGAACCGATATCCCGTACGTGCTTGAGTTTGCGGCATGTAACGTAGTGCTTGTGAGAAAGGCTCTCGCAGGTGCAAGACCGGAACGAAGGCAACTAACAGGAAGGTCGAGGACAGCCGCGGGATGACCAAGCGACCGAATGGACAGGAACCGGTATGAACGTGGTGATCGTCGGAAGCGGCAGAACAGGCTCTGCCCTTGCAACCTCTCTAGCGTCTTCAGGCCACACAATCGCGCTTATCGATACTGACGCCAGCAACGCAGCCTTCCTGACAGACAGTGATATCGGCTCAGGTCGCATTGTCGTGGTAGAAGGTGACGGAACTCGAGATTCAGTACTTGAACAGGCGGGAATTCGAGATGCTGACATGTTTGCTTCTCTTACAGGCGACGACAGCACTAACGGCTTAGCAGCACTTAAGGCAAAGATCACTTATCGGGTCATGACGGTGATAGCCACCGTGTGGAGCGGCGATCTTAGCAGCGTCTTCGAATCTCAAGGTGTGGCCTGCGTAAACCCGGCTCGGCTTTCCGCTGACACAGTTCTCGCGAACATTCCGCAGGTTCTACAGGGCCAGCCAACCGGAACATCAGGAGACTGAAATGTATGTGCTGGTGATGGGCGCCGGGACGATCGGTCTCCCCCTAATTTCTTCACTCGTGTCATCCGGTCACGAGGTGCTGGCAATCGAGCCGGACCAGCGCTGTTCTGATCAGGTGCGAGACAGGTTAGGGAATGTTGTGGTGCAGGGAGATGCCACTTCTTCCCGCGTTCTCCAGCAAGCCGGCGCAAGCCGAGCAGACATATTCATTGCAACCTCTGGCAGTGATGCTGACAACCTGGCTGCAAGCCTCCTTGCAAAAAACCTGTTCAGTGTCGAACGCACTATCTCTGTTGTGAATCTGCAAGAAAATGCTGAGCTGTTTGAGCAAGCCGGTATCGACGTGACGGTGAGCACAACCGATCTTGTCCTGGCTAATATCTCCGGTGCACTGCCAGCTCATCCGCTTCTAAGGCTGATGCCAATCAGGGGACGAGGTCTGGAAATTGTCGGCATCAAGGTCCCGGAGGGAGCGGCCGTCGTTGGAAGGCCACTACGAGACCTGCAGGTGCCATACGGTGTACAAATGAATCTCATCATCTCTGGGGCTGGTCGTACGGAAATTCCAACCGATGACACGGTTATCGAGGCTGAAGATGAGGTGATTGCGGTGTCTCCGGTCGAGTCGACTCGGTCTCTCTGGGAGACCCTGACAGAACTGAGGTAGGCGTTTGAGCAAGAGTGTCGCGTTTCTTGGACCAGCAGGGACGTATACCGAAGAAGCTGCGATCCTGCACGATCCGACAGCGAAGCATATTGCCTACCCGTCGCTCCCAGATGTCGTCGCGGCTGTCGATTCTGGAGAGGCTGACGAAGCGGTCGGTCCGATCGAAAACAGCATCGCTGGCTCGATCAATGACATCGTTGACGCACTCATTGGTGCCCAGAACGCTCGAATCACCGGTGAAATCCTTCTGGGCATCGATATCTGCTTGATAGCCCCTTCTGGCACCGATCTCTCAATGATTAAACGTGTTCGATCAAAGGTTGAGGCGCTTGGCCAGTGCAGGCGATTTATCTCAGAGAGTCTGCCGGATGCGGTGCTAGAACCCCATGACTCGACGGCTGCCGCGGTGGCCAGTCTAGCGGAAGAAGACGGTACGGTTGCAGCACTAGGGCCAAGGCGAGCAGCCGAGTTGAACAACATGGAAGTGTTGCAGGGCGGTGTGCAGGACCGTCGGAACAACGTCACTCGGTTCGTTGTGATCGGCCGGGAATCGCCTGCACGAACCGGTTTCGACAAATCATCGATTGTGTTCGATTTTGACCGGGAAGACGCACCCGGTCTTGTCAATGCGGCTCTAAAGCCATTCGCAGATCTAGGTATCAACCTGACCAAGATCGAATCGAGGCCAACGGGCGCCAAGATTGGCGTCTATTACTTCCTGCTCGACTTCGATGGCCACGAGCAAGACGAGAACGTGCAGGCAGCTTTGACCGAATTGCAACGGCACACAGCGATGTTCAAAGTGCTGGGATCGTTTCCAAAGGCGCGGTTGAAGAACATCCAGCAGTCCGTCTGAAACGAATCTGGCCAAAGATGTATCTAGAGCTCTTCGTCGTCAAGATCGAAGTCGAGGTCGTCGAACGGATAACCTCGCCGGGGAGCTCGTCCACCATTGCGGTCAGAAGCAGCAAACATCCGTTCCTTCGCAGCAGCGATGAAATCGTCTGCTTTATCTCGGAACTCCTGGCTGCGCTCTGAGAAAAGCGTTCTGGTCTCATCTCCGGACTTCGGTGCAAGAACCATCCCCACAACGAATCCGGCGATCCCGCCTATTGCCAAACCCGCGAATATTCCAACGCCGCTCTTGTTTCGCTTGTTCGCCATCTTGCAATCCTCGACATTAGTAAACGGTTAATAGAATCAGTTCAGTCGTCGGAATCTCTATCCCTGCGGTTAAGCACGGAGCTAAATGCCGATTTTGCAATGTCGCCCGCTCGCATCCCCCGGTTCATCGATGTGGCAGTCTTCCTCACCGTGGATGCGGTCGTGTCTACAGACTCGACCATGGCTTCGACACGATCCACGCCTGCGTCAACCCGGTCCATCAAGTTCCTCGTTCGCCGATAGAACTTCAGGCCGAGTAGGAGACCAACTAGCAATCCCATCGAGCCGATCACGAAAAACGTGATGAGGGCGATGTCACGTATCAGACCAGCGACTTCCAAAGATGTAAGTGCAATTGTCATTTAAGTTCCATCGGAAACGGTAGAG
>JAJCYX010000443.1 GCA_029262715.1 Chloroflexota bacterium | reverse complement strand
GGTCAAGTGGTACCAGACACCGCCATCACCGGTGAAGCAAACAACTGGCCTCTCTGGTGCAGCACACTTGGCGCCGAGCGCCGCAGGCACGCCCCAGCCGAGCGACCCTGCGCAGCGGATGAAGGACTGGTCAGGGTGCGTGAAGTCCAGCATCGTGCCGGTCCAGATACCGGAATGTCCGGTGTCCGAGAGGAGAATCGCGTCGTCCGGCAGGTTCTCTGAAAGCTCTTTGCACAGCCGTTCCGGACGCATCGGCAGCACGTCGGAGTTGTAGTGCTCGGCAACGACTGCTTTCCATTCGGACACGTAACCCTGAACAGTGGAAACCCAGTCCGAGTTCGAACCGGCGTCAACCGCAGAGATCATCCTTGTGAGAGTTGCTCTGACATCGCCGTGAAGCCCTGCCGCAATTGGATATGAACGGCCAATCTCGGCAGCGTTTATGTCTAGTTGAACCACCTGCGTACCGGGCTTTGGAATGCGCCACTCATTGGTTACTTGACCGCCAGTGTGACTTCCGATGAAGAACACCAGATCGGCTCCGAACACTGCCTGGTTCGCGCAGTCTCGCGAGTAGGAGCCGGGGGTTCCGACGGCAAGTGGATGATCTGCCGGGAAGGTCTCTTTGGCGTTAAGCGATGTCGCTACGGGGGTGTCTGTCTTCTCGGCGAACGCAATCAGTGCCTTGCTTGCGCCAGAAGATGTCACGCCTCCGCCTGCAACAATGATTGGTCGCTGCGCACTGTTCAAGAGGCCGATGGCTTTCTTTATCGAGGCTTCGTCTGCAACGGGTCTGAACGGTGGCAGGTGGGTGAACGGTTCCTCGACGATCACGTCAAGATCGGCCTCGCCATTCATAATGTCGTTACCTGCTATTCCGGAGATATCCAGGTGTGCCGGTCCAGGTGTGCCGGAGGTTGCCTCACGGAACGCCTGTCGCAAGGCGATTGGGAACTCCTCGACTGTGTTCACCTGTGTGCTGAACTTCGTAACGGCTTCGAACGGGCTGCGATGATCGATCTCCTGGTAGGCGTTTCGGTTTTGCTGGATCTGCGCCAGCCGCCCTGTCAGTGCTACTACCGGAGAACAGCCGAGAAATGCGTCCTGCAGCCCGGCTGCAAGGTTGGCCGCGCCAACAGACTGAGCCCCAACCACACCTGGGCTTCTTTTAACTCGACCATACGCGTCTGCCATGTAGGCGGCTGATTTTTCGCTATGCGCCATGATCCGTTCGATGCCGAGCTCTTCCATGTGAGGCATCGCTTCGGCCACGGATACAGGCATGAAGAAGTAGTGTGAAACACCGTAGGCTTTGAGCGTTTCGGCTAGGAATCGGGCTCCGGTCATCTTTGGCATCTGACGATTGCTCCGCAGATTAATTGGTTGGTGTCGGCCAGAGTTCGTGTGGCATTAGACCACAGATTTTGCTGGTATGGGCAAGGTTGGAATCGACTCTGCATGAGGCCCTGCTCAGAGTATGATGTCGGCAAATTGTCACGCACTCGCCAGTCCCATCTGAAAAATCACGGAGCCTTCGATCATGCCGACAGTAGATGTACACACCCATTTGCCAAGTCACATAGACCATGTCCCGCCTGAAGAGGTGCGGGAAGAATCAACCATGCGGTCGGGCCAGGTTGTGAAACTGACGAATACGGTCCAGGACTACGTAAATGCGATGAAACCGGTCGACAAATCGTTCGCATTCGGCATAGCGAAGCGACCGTGGAGAACGAAAGAGGGTGTGCTGGATGAGCGTGGCTGGCCGAGCACCATGAACCAGAACGACATCGCGGCTGAGACGGCGAAGGCCGACCCTTCGAAGATCATCCCCGGAATGTCGCTGCATCCGATGGATCCGTGCCTTGACAAGGAATATGACCGTTGCCGTGGCGACCTCGGCTGCAAGGTGATCAAGCTGGGGCCGAACTACCAGGACTTCGATCCGACCGGCCCCGAAGCGTTCAAGCTCTTCGCACGACTGGAGCAGGACAAAGTCCCGATCATTTTTCACAGCGGTACATCACCTCAGCAAGATGGCCCGCTGACCTACGCACACCCGTTCACCTACGACAAGGTGGCGATGGCGTTCCCGAATCTGAAGATGGTCCTGGCGCACCTGAGTCATCCGTGGCAGGCCGACTCCCTGGCGGTGGTGCGCAAGCACCCGAACGTGTGGGCGGACATGTCAGCGCAGTTCTACCGCCCGTATTCGTTCTGGCAGGGGATGCGGCTGTTCTACGAGTGGGGAGTGATGGACAAGATACTTTTCGGTTCTGACTGGCCAGTGACATTGCCGCAAGACAACATCAACGAGCTCAGAAATCTTGAGAAGTTCGCGAAAGACCACAGTCTTCCGGTGATACCGTCTGCAGATATCGAAGGGATCATCGAGCGGGATGCAGTTTCAATCCTGGGGGTCGGATGATTGCGACGTAGTAACGCGTCGGACGGCACCTTTTATGGCTGGTACGTAGTCGCTGCTCTGTTCTTCGGCACGTTCATCGTGATCGGAGTCAGGCAAGGTTTCGGTGTGTTTGTTGAGTCGTGGGAAGAGGACTTCGGGGCCAGCACGACCGCAATTTCGGCCGCAGCCGCGGTCGGTTGGATCATGAACGGAGTTAGCCAGCCGTTCTTTGGCGCGTTGACAGATCGCATAGGTGCTCGCCGAGTGCTGATCTACGGGATGCTCGGAATGGGCCTGAGCACCCTGCTTGTGGCTGCATCGACAAACCCGATCATGCTGGCCGTGACCTACGGATTCCTGCTCTCGTTCGCATCAGGCGCTCTCTCGTTCACACCTGCCGGCACCCTCGTGGCGCAATGGTTCACTCGTAAGCGCGGAATGGCAATGAGTGTGCTTACAGTCG
>JAJCYX010000442.1 GCA_029262715.1 Chloroflexota bacterium | reverse complement strand
CAGACAGATATTCACCCAACGTATTACCCAAAGGCCCACGTACGCTGCGCCTGTGGCCACGAGTGGGAGACAGGCTCGACAAAAGAGAGCCTGGTCGTAGAGATATGCAGCCAGTGCCACCCGTTCTGGACAGGTGAGCAGCGAATTGTTGACACCGAAGGCCGCGTAGAGCGTCTCCGCCGCAGGTTCAACCTGGCACAGCAGTCTGAAGACAGCTAACCGACGATTCGCTAAAAAGATCGTCGATTCAAGATCGCCCGGCCTTGGCCGGGCGTATTGATTGATTGAGACAGTCTGTATCTGGTTCTCTAAAGCTTTTGGCAATTGCCCGTGTGAACCCAGAAGCGATCTTCACAGACATCTGCAAGAATACGACTAGAACTTCCGAATAGCTCGACCGCGAATTAACTCAATGTCAACATCTCACGATCACACACATGCGCAACGCCCGGTGCTTTATGGTGGCCAGGCCGTTGTCGAAGGTGTGATGATCCGCGGCCGGGATCATGCGGCGATAGCGATTCGCCGAGAAGACGAAACAATCGCCCGCCGCGAGATCAATCTGTCAGGTTGGAGCAACGTCCGAGCACGCCGCGTTCCCTGGATACGCGGCGTAGTTGTGCTAGCAGAGACGTTGATGGTCGGTATGAAAGCTCTATCGATATCCGCTGCCGAAGCCGCTCCGCCGGATGAAAAAACCGGCGAGCCTGAAGAGCTTGGCAAAGGCAGCATGGCCATCATGCTCTTCATATCGCTGGTTGCAGGGATTGGCATCTTCTTCCTGGCTCCGCTCGGTCTTTCACGGCTTGTCGAAAATGCCGGAGCAAACGACTTCACAGCTAACGTCGTGGAAGGTGCAGTCAGGCTTGCCATATTCGTAGCGTATATATGGCTGATCGGCCGGATGGAAGATATACGCCGGGTGTTCGGGTATCACGGTGCTGAGCACATGGCGGTTGCGGCGCACGAGGCCGGTGAACCGTTGACCGTCGAATCGGTCAGGCGCTTCCCCGAGGCACATCCTCGTTGCGGAACCTCGTTCCTGATGACTGTCGTCGTCGTTTCCATCTTGCTGTTCATCTTGATCCCGCGTGATCCGCTGTGGCTGCTGATCGGATCGCGAATCGTGTTGATCCCTTTCATTGGTGCAATCAGTTACGAGCTAATCCGGTTCGCAGGCACGCATCCCGGTCAGTTCTGGGTGAGATTGCTTGGCGCACCTAACCTGTGGCTGCAAGAGTTAACGACCCGACCGCCTGACGACTCAATGATTGAAGTGGCGATCGAGGCGATGAACTACGCGCTTGAGTTGGATGGGGTGGAGTACCGGCCTGCGGGACAACCGGTAGTCGCTGGCGAAAGCGAAATCGAGTCCGGCACAACCGCCGGGCCATCTGCCGGCGACTGACCGGAAGCGCGATCTACTTTCGTCGCTTCGCCAACTCAGCCCACACATCTGCTGGATCGACATCGGTCGCCGCCAGTAGAACCAGCGTGTGGTAGAGCAGGTCAGCGACCTCTTCACCGGTGTTGCCGCCGTCTACAGCAACGGCTGCAATAGCAACCTCGCCAGCCTCTTCGACAACCTTCTGCGCAATTCTCGGCGGACCGTCTTCAAAGAGCTTCGTAGTGTACGAGCCTTCCGGCCGGTCTCGTTTCCGCTGCGCAATTACCCCGTACAACTCATCTAGCACTCGTGCTGATGCAGTCGATGGGTTATTGCTGACCAGTGGTTCGGCGAAGAAGCAGTTCTGGTTACCTGTGTGGCAAGCGGGGCCGAGCGGGTCTGCAAGAACCAGCAGAGCGTCTCCATCACAGTCCAAGCGTACCTCGGAAACCTTCAGATAGTTCCCCGAAGTCTCGCCTTTGTGCCAGAGTTCGTTCCGGCTGCGGCTGAAGAACCACACATCAGGTCCAGCGACAGTCTTTTCCAGTGCTTCGCGGTTCATATAGGCAACCATCAGGACATCACGAGTTCGTGAGTCCTGGACAATGGCGGGGATCAGCCCTTTCTCATCGAATTTCAGGATGGATAGATCGGCCATGGTTCCGTCCCGGCTGCGCAGGCGATTGCCCGGAGTCAGCCTCTCTTACTTGCCTATCGAATTGATGATTTGCGGCAGTTCCCGCAGGTCAGATATCTCTATGTCAGGGACCGCGTCATCCGGTCCAAGCTCCGCACCTGTCCGGTTGATCCAAACGGTCGTGAGGCCCATCCCATTACCACCTTGAACATCATCGTACAGATGATCGCCCACGTACCACATGTTCTCGGGTTCGGTCTCCAGCATATTCAAGATTGCCTTAAATGCCTCGGGTGCGGGCTTGTATACCTGAGTCGATTCTGAGCTGGCAATTGCATCGAACCGTATTCCGGTCGACTTGAGCAGAGGCCGGAGAGAATCATCGTCTGCGTTTGAAAATACTCCAACCTTCACCTTGCCGATGAGCGCTTGTAAGGCCGGAATCGTGTCTGGGAACACCGGACGCCGTGCAAGGTGCTCGACGCAACGCTGTCCCGCCGCTGCCGCATCAGCCTTTACCCTTTCGGCGTCGAAGACGTGCGCGAAACATTCACTCCAGGCCTGTTCGTAACTCTTGAACGGAGGGCTCTGAGCTGTGTCTTCGAGCACGGTGCGGTTCGCTCGGAACTGCAGTTCGCACACTCGCCACTTGTCCCACAGATCGTTCTGGTCGAACGGAAGATTCTGCTCTTTGATGATCTGGCCGAACATCACTCGCCAGTCATCGTGGTCGTTGCTAACCAACGTCCTGTAGCAGTCGAATGCCACCGCCTTCGGCGCTCGGTCTGGCAACGAATTCAAGTCAGGCAATCTAGGCACCTCTCACTGGAACCTGGCGCTCGGCCAGGTACGATTTCACCTCAGCGACGCGCATCTCTCCGTAGTGGAACAGGCTGGCCGCAAGTACCGCGTCGGCCTTTCCGGTCTCAAGCGCATCGTAGAAATGGTCCAACTCACCTGCACCGCCGCTCGCTATCACCGGTATCCCAACGTTTCCAGACACCGCTGCCGTCAGTTCGATGTCGTAACCGGTCTTCTGGCCGTCTGCGTCCATACTTGTCAGCAGAATCTCGCCAGCGCCCAGCTCTTCGGCCAGCTTGGCCCACTTGACTGGATCAACCGCGGTGGGTCGTCGCCCACCATGTGTAAAGACCTGCCATGGTGATTCTGCGAGTCTTGGTTCTTCTCCCTCAAGGAGCAACATAGCCGGATTTTCGACTCGCTTTGCATCGATAGC
>JAJCYX010000441.1 GCA_029262715.1 Chloroflexota bacterium | reverse complement strand
GAGACAGCAATCTTCTGTATGAACTGCATTGTAGCGATCAGAAGAACCTCAGATCCGGGAGACGAAATTGAGACTTTCAGACAAGGTTGCAATCGTGACAGGCGCGGGAGCCGGTATCGGTGAGGCGATTGCTACCGGCTTCGCAGGGGAAGGCGCAGCGGTTGTGATCCTGGAGGTTGATGAAGCGCGAGGCGAACGGGTAGCTGAGGCGATCATGGCTCCGGTGGAAGAGCGATGTTTCAAAAAACCGATGTCTCGTCGCTCGATGAAGTCAATGCTGCTGTAGATCACGCTGTCGCCGAGTTTGGGCCACCGGACATCCTCGTTAACAACGCCGCCGTGCAACTGATCGGTCAGGACGCTCGGGCGCATGAGGTGTCGGAGGAGGTCTGGGACCGGACGATAGACATCAACTTGAAGGGTGCATGGCGCTGCATGAAGGCCGTGATCCCGCACATGCTCGGTCGCAGCGGGTCCATCATCAACATCGCTTCACCAACCGGCATGCTCGGAGTCGCTCCAGATTTCTCGGCGTATAGCACTAGCAAGGGCGGGATATTCGGCCTGACTAAAGTCTCAGCAGCCGGCTACGCGCGTGACGGGATTCGCTTCAATGCAATTGTACCGGGGACGACATCGACGCCTCTTATAGCGGACATGCTGAAGGACGACGATGAGCGAAGACGGTTGAAGAACATGGTTCCAATGGGCCGGATCGGCACGCCGGAGGATCTCGTTGGTATTGCCGTATTTCTGGCTTCCGAGGAATCGGCTTACTGCACAGGCGGCGTTTACATGGCAGACGGTGGCATGACCGCAGTCTAATTCCGCGAAAATTAGTCGGCCGAAACCGGCTCTTCAGCCTTCGCTGCGTTTTTGACTGCTGCCTGGATGAGCCGCTCGTCAAGCTTGAGAACGCCGCCGCTGCCGCCAAGCCTGAACATCAGAATTTCAGCCATGATGCTGATAGCGATCTCTTCTGGCGTACGAGCACCGACATCAAGGCCGATAGGTGAGCGCGTTCTTCGGAGTTCATCCAGCGTGAAGCCTCGCTTCAGAAGGTCCTCGTAGATGAGTATCGTCTTGCGCTTGCTGCCGAGCAGCCCAACGTAGCTTGCGGGTGTTTTGAGCGCGGAAGCTAGTGCAGCATCGTCGTAACGGTGGCCGCGTGTTGCAATCACGATGAAGCTATTGGCATTGATCGGCAGTTCCTGGAGCACTGTCTCGTATTCGCCAACCTGCACAATCTCGGCCTCAGGGAATCGCTCAGCGTTTGCAAATTCCTCCCGGTCGTCAATGATGAAGAGACGGAACCCCACACTCTTCGCAATCGGGGCAAGAGCCTTGCTCACGTGCCCGCCGCCCGCGATCACCAGGGTTGGCGGCGTTGTGTAAGCCTCGATGTAGTACTCGACACCGGTATCGGCGACCACATAATCGTTCTTGCCAAGCGCCATAAGATCACGGGCCTGTTGAGCGCTAACAGATTCCAACTTTTCGTCACCGAGTGACCCGCTGGTCGCACCGTTTTCTCGCACAAGCATCCGAGAACCGACAGTAAGTCCGGAGCCCTCGGGTGCGACCACGATGTTCACGATGGCAACGGGGGCACCGCCTTCGTAGGCTGCAACGACCTCTTCCGCAAACTCGCCGTATGAGTTGGAAGTTTTGTCATCTGATCGCACAGGATCGATCAGGAAGTACATCGTTCCACCGCAAATGAGACCGTCCTGCGCTGCGAGTTCCTCGTTCAGCTCGTAGTCACGCATCTCGGCACTGCCGCCACGCTTGAGTAGTTGGCGCGCTGCAAACCAGATGTCCCCTTCGACGCAGCCACCGCCGAGGGTGCCGACTCCGCTGCCATCTTTGCGAACAAGTAGCTTGGCCCCGGACTTCTGTGGCGTAGATCCCGAAGTGCGAATCACAGTCGCAATGACATGGTCATTGCCGGATTTTGCTTCGTCTACAGCTGCTCTGAATACCGATTCCATTTGGCGATTCCTGCGGGACTGAGGATGAGCGAGTTGGCTGCCAGGTAAACGTGATTGACGATAACCTGGTTCAGTTCGATTGAGAATTAGATGCGCAAAATCTATCAGTGGAGCCTACTGGTGACTCAATTTCAGATTAGCACAGGGACATTCAGCAGTAATCAGGGTTACGAACCAGCAGCCCTCTGGACTGCCTTGACGATCTTGTCGTAGCCGGTGCAGCGGCACAGATTGCCCGCAAGGTTGAGTCGAATCTCATCTTCCGTCGGGTTGGGGATTCGATCTAGCAAGAATGTTGTTGAGACCAGGAAGCCGGGAGTGCAGAAGCCGCACTGCAACCCGCCCTCTTTGACAAACGCATCCTGGACCGGTGACAACTTCCCGCCGGTCTCAAGACCCTCGACCGTCGTGACTTCTCGTCCGTCCGCCTCAGCAGCCAGCACGAGGCATGAGCAAGCTGTCATGCCGTCCATAAGGACCGTGCATGCACCACAGTTGCCGTTTGAGCAACCTTCCTTGGTGCCGGTCAGGCCCAGGCCGTCTCTGAGTGTTTCGAGAAGTGTCCATGTGGAATCAACAAGGACCTCATTGGGTGTGCCATTGACTGTGACGTTTATGTGCTTTGTTGCCATGATTTAGATCGTCATCCTGGTGTTGATTCAGAACCTCACTGTTGCCTGCAGCTGACCGTCGTTTCCTGTCTTGACTTCCTAGACCGACACGCCAATGCGCTCAAGGCAAATGCCC
>JAJCYX010000440.1 GCA_029262715.1 Chloroflexota bacterium | reverse complement strand
CGGCAGGACAGCTATCGGCATCAGTCCAAACGACATCATCACCAGGCTCATCATTCGTGAGCGGTATTCGTCGTCCGTCTCCTCCATGATGAGCGCCTGCCCGAGGCCCCATCGAATGGTCTCGCCGAAGCCAATACCTATGGCCAGCGCAGCTCCGACCACATAGAACGGTAGCGTTCCTATCAGGAGCAATGAGACACCTGAGATGATTCCGGCACTCAGGAATACAGCTCCTCGATGTTGACCTCTCTTGAGACCAGCGGCAAGGAACGATGCGGCAACACCGCCGACACCGATCATCGTGGCGAACAGTCCAACGCCTCCGGGATCGACTCCATACAGGTCTCCCGCGAACACCGGAACTAGCATTCGGAATGGCATCGATAGTAGTGCCAGTACGGTGCTGTAGATCAGCAAAGACTTAACAAGCGGGTTGACCTTGAGATAACTGAAGCCGGCCTTGATGTTGTGGAATACCGAGTCTTTGGCAGCGTTTCCGGTCGGGTACATTTTCGGTATGAAGGTAGTGATGATTACAGCGACAAGCATCATGGCCGTCACAACCAGGTAAGTAGTCTCGGGGCCACCGAAAGCGTAAATTACGCCACCGATTCCCGGCGCAGCAATGTTCATCAGGCTCATTGCCATTGCGTTCAGGGCAACGGCGTTTCCGACTCTTTCCTTGCCGACGAGCTGCGGAATTGCTGCCTGCCTGGCTGGCATCTGAAGTGCGAACATCGCGCCCTGCACTACCGAGACGGCAAACAGGTGCCACCACTCGATAGCTCCGGCGATGATCACAACGGCGATAACTCCGGCGCCGAGTGCGTTCATACCCTGGCTGATCTGGATCAGGGTCCTTCGCTCCATCCGCTCGCCAAGGACACCGCCGAAGAGGGAAACTACAAGAAGACTGGGGGCGAATCCCATGGCGACTACGGCTGTGAGTCGGGCGTCGCCGGTGATGTCATAAACCAGGATTCCGCGAGCGATCATCTGCATCTGGAATCCGCCCATTGAGAGCAGCATTCCAAACCAGAGAAAGCGGAAGCTCCTGTCGTCGAGGGAGGAAAAGGTGCGCCGCAACCACACTGAAACGCCACCGGGAGTAGCAGGAACAGCTTCCGGTGCTGACTCGGCGTGTTCCCCTACCGGTTGAACGGGTTCGACTGTCGAGCGAGATGCCAAGTAGATCGTATCCAGAGACGAGCGATGCTAAGGCCAGTCTGTTAACCGGCCGGGAAGATATTCAACCCGCATCGTGAGTGATCGACGATTCAAACGTCAGTATAGACCTCTCGAATCTCGGCCACATGAGCGCAGTCGACCTTTCGGCTCATCCGGCTGCCTACTGTTGCGAACAGTTTATTGCTGTGTAATCATGTAATTACAGAATTACAACATCACAGGAATCTATAAATCATGCCAGTAGACACAACAGAAATAAAAGCCTGGTTCAAGAAGCGACTACCCGAAGACTGGTACGCGCTGGTCGAGGGGTTCGACTCAGAGATTGAGTTGCTTGTGGATCGCGATGAGATCGTGGTAATCGGTCCCATTGCAGATGCTGAGACTGCTGAAGGTGCAGATGAAGACGCGGTTGAGTCGGCCAGGCGAGGGGTTGTGAAGGAGTGGCGAGAGCAGACTCGCGAGAAGCGTATAGAGATCGCTGCCGATGCACAGGAGCGGTTTGGAAGGCATGTGTCCTGGGGCGCTTCGGTCGGCGGCGACAGGTTCCTGTTCACACACATCAGCGTGCCTTCGATGACCCGGCTGCGGATCACTGAGCGACAGGTGCTGGACACGTTGGTAGACGCCGGCGTTGCGTCGTCACGAAGTGAGGCCCTGGCCTGGTGCGTGCGATATGCGGGGAAGAAAGAGGAGCAGTGGCTCAACGACCTGAAGTCGGCGTTCAAGTCTGTCTCAGAGGTTCGTTCCAAGGGCCCTGCCGCATAGCCGGACTGTTGAAAGATGAGTTCACTTAAGAGGAGACGAGATGATGTTTAAGCTATTCGGGTTGCTGCTTCTTAGCCCGCTGTTCGTAGTGGGATTCGCTGTGCGTTTGGCTTTCTTTTTACCGTTCGCAGTGCTGTTCCTGCTGCCAATGGTCATCATGAGGCCAAAAATGCTGGTTCATGCTCCCCGCATGTTCAAGTACATGTTGTTGGCGAAGCGATCAGGCTGGGCGGGTTACGGCCACAGAGGCGGAGGGCGTCAGGTGGTAACGGTGATCGAGCCGATACTTCTCTAGTCGGGCTGACTATCCGGTCGACACGAGCGGTGTTCCAGGCGATTGAGCTCGCCATCTTTCGCTAACTGGTGTTCCTGGCGTCACGTTCACAATCAAAACTCTGACAGGCCGCATGCCTTGGTGTGCGGCCTGTCACTAGTTTTCGAAGGAATGAGAGAAAAAATCAACCTCTGCAGCTCGTCGCACAATAATTGCTGACCAATCTGGTCCGGAATAGGCCATCATTTGGTAGAATTGGTGTACTGCGGGCCATACCGCGTGCAACTTTCGATCCAGCAATATGTCAAACCACTCCGGAGTGTGTTGCGATGCCACTAACCTCAGAAAACGTGTACGAAGCGCTTAAGGACGTCTACGACCCGGAAATTCCGGTCAACGTCGTGGACCTTGGCCTCATCTACAACGTCGAGGTAGAAGACGGCGATGTTCATGTTGAGATGACTCTGACAGCACAGGGCTGCGGCATGGGACCCTACATCGCACAGCAGGCAGAGTGGCGAGTCGCTGAGATCGACGATGTTGAGGACGTAGAGGTTGACGTGGTGTTCGATCCACCGTGGAACCCTGAGATGATTACCGAAGACGGCAAGCGTCTGCTGGGCATCGACTAAGCCCGCTCCCTCACGCTGTAAACCCGAGCTACTCGAAAGGTTTAGCGCTTCAACAGGTTGCGCTTTGCTGAACATGACATCACCACGAAAGCTGTCTCCGCAAGAAGAGGCGCGCCTTGGACAGGTCCGCAAGCAGTTCCAGGAGCGGAAAGCGATTTCCGAGCAATTGGGGCGCATCAAGAACCGCATCGGCGTTTACAGCGGCAAGGGTGGAGTTGGCAAAACTACCGTGGCGGTGAACCTTGCGGTGATGCTTGCGCAAGAAGGCGCCAACGTCGCTATCTTCGACTGCGACATCGACTGCCCGAACGTTACCCGCGTGCTGCGAATCTCAGAGGGACCGAAGCAGGACGATGACGGCAGGTTCCACCCTTCCTCACGGTTCGGCGTGAAGGTGATGTCAATGTCATTCTTCCAGGAGAAGGAAGACGAGGCGATCATCTGGCGAGGCCCGATGATTCATAACGCCATTAACCATTTCCTGCAGATGACCGAATGGGGCGATCTTGACTACATGATCGTCGATCTGCCACCGGGAACTTCAGATGCTCCTCTGACGGTTATGCAGACGCTCAATCTTGACGGGTTCGTGGTTGTCAGCACACCGCAGGAGCTGGCGGCTCTGGACGCGAAGCGTTCGATCAACATGATCAAGAAGATGAACCTGAACGTGT
>JAJCYX010000439.1 GCA_029262715.1 Chloroflexota bacterium | reverse complement strand
TGCCCAGCCACTTGTCATGCCATGTGCGGCGCGCAGGGTCAGAGAACGCAGTCCAGTAACCGGCACCCAGCAGCAACATGCTTATCGAAGAGGCGGCGTTGCGCACGAACATCTGGAAAAACCCTGCAACATCACCGTTCTCCCGCACAACCCTGAGCTTGAAAATCACCGCTCCGATGTCCTGCCCCTGTCGAAACAGGAACAGGTTGATCACGAGGAACACCGTTCCGAACACGATGCCAACTCCGGGGATCAGGCCGACTATGTTCGGCAGAAGGACTGTTACGCCCCATGCGCGCCCTCGTGCCGGCATATCTGCAAGCGGAGTCGGCAGTTCATCAGGACCAAGCTTCTTGTCGCCACCCTCACCCTCGGGCGAATCTGGTATTGGTGGAAGCCCGCGCTCACGACGGAACCACGGCTGCTTCTCGTCACCCGGCCAAACCGGCGGTAACTTCTGCCCATCAGGCGACTGCTCGGAGCCTGGCTCTGGATAGCGATCTGGCTGTTGTTCCGGCTCACGTTCAGGCGGGCGAACAGGGTTGCCAGGCCTTACCGGAGGAACGTACGGCGGTGCAAAGCCTTCATCTTCCGGCGAACTGTCGGCTGGACGCCGTTCCGGTGTCTGCCGCTCCACTGGCCGTCGCTCCGCCGGTTGCCGTTCTGGCAGTTGCCGTTCCGGCTCCGAGTGAACAACACGACGCTCACCGCCGCCGCCAAAGATCGAGCGAAGGTCTGGCTCAGAGCCAGAGTCGCCCTCAGATTCACCCGAACCTGCGTCTTCGGTGGCTTCGGCTGAACCTTCGAGAGGCTCTGTTTGCTCGTCACCTTCCGGTGGCCGATTTTCGTCGTCTGGTCGTTCGCTCATAGAGCACTCGAGAACAGAGGGAACTTTATTGCGTTAAAAGCAGTCTTCACTTAAACCGTATCTTCACATTGTGGGCAGGGTATGTGCGCAGCAGGTGATAGAAACTCGTACTAATTCGATTGCACCTGATGCTAGAGTCCATAGAGTCCGGATAACTAAGACGGGTCGGCATCGCCTATTTTGCACGGCAACGGTGCACTGTAGCGGGCCGATGCACGACATCTATCTTGTCACGAGAGGCCAATCGATGACGCAGCAGCGGACCGGATCAAGTCGCGGACAGAAAATACTTGTGGTTGATGATGAGTCTACTTCGGACCTGATGCGTTCCGTTCTGCGCCGCCTCGAAACAGAAGGCTTCCGTCCCGTGGTTGTCCAGCCGTCCGGCGATCGTGTGGACGGCCGACAGTACGAGACAGAAGCGCTCTTTGCACTTACCGAAGAGCGACCGGCCGCCGTTCTTCTCGATGTCCGCTTCGGTGAATACGATGAAGATCGCTTCATGGGTCTGAACATTTTGAAAAAGATCGTGGAGCGAGATCCCAGCCTGCCAGTGCTCATGTTCACTCAGTACGCGCAGGGGCCGTACCGAGACACCGCAGTCGCCGCCAGTCTCTCAGTCAACGCACCCGTCGATTTCATCGACAAGCTTGCCAGCCCGGAAGAAGTGCTTCTCAGGCTGCGCCGCCTCATCGGTTCAGCACCAGATAACGTCAAGATCGGCCAACAGTTCGAACTCGATGCCACAAACAACGCCGTCTATTGCCATAACGAAGGCGAAAAGAACCATATCCGCGAAATCCAGGGGATGAAGTTCGAAATCCTAAAAGAATTGGCAACCGCGTACTTCCGCAGTGAAGCGGAAGTCGTCCCGTTCTCCCGGCTCGAACGGTTCTCAGAAGGCGAAGACTCGCGAGCCTCGCTCAGGGTGCGAATTCGAGAGATCAAAGTTGCGCTCGGCAAGGCCGCAAACCGTGAGTTTGGTGCAGACGAACTGATCATCAATATCCGTAACCGTGGCTACCGGCTCTCACCGCCCCGAATTTCGGGGACTTCGAGCACTTCCGGCCCCCAGGGCTAACAGGGTTCTGAGCGAATGCCACGCACACCACGCGACATCGCCCTGTACACAGGGCTAGCGATAGCAGGAATCGGAGTCCTGCTTCTGGTGATTGGTCCTGTTATTGGCGACTCGCTAAGCCCTGACACTGTTCTCACGGTCGAGCCAATCAGCTACGCGGGAGCGATCACACTCATCGTTGGCCTTGCTCTTGTCGCAGGAACCTATCTCATAGCCAGGCGTGCTGGATCTAATTCTGGCTCTGACTCCGATTCTGGCGTCGCAAACTGGAGCCAGGTGACGCAGGACTACTTCGATACCTTCTCGCATGACATGGGCCGGCCTTTTAGGCGCATCCTCGGCAGAGAGCGTGAAGTGAGAGCGCGCATCGAAGAGTCAGGTGTCGAGCTTCCGGAGTCTGTGCGCGGTCTGATGGACGAAATCGAACAGCAGGCACCCAGCTTCCGACTCATGCTTGAAAACGTGCGAGTACTCGTCGAACTGGAAGATCCGAACGCCAATTCGGTGATGGAACCGGTCGATCCTGCCGGAATTGTTCGCAACATCGCAGACCGCTACTTCGCACTTGCCAAAGAGCAAGGAATCGAACTCTCGTGGTGGGCAGAGCCGCAGGAGTTCGGGCTTGTTTACGGTGATGCGGCGGCTATCGACCATGTCGTCACAAACCTGGTCGACAACGCCATGAAGTTCGCTTCAGGGAACATCGAGGTGCGGCTCACCCGCAACCCGACTCACTACTACATCCGAGTCTGGGACGACGGCAAGGGCATACCTGACTCGCACCTTCCACACCTGTTCGACCGTGGCTGGACTCCTGCACTCGCAGGAAGGCAAGAGAAGAGCAGCTCAGGTCTTGGCCTGTACATCGCTCGAACGCTTTGCCGCCGTTCAGACGGTGATCTCGCAGCAGAGTCAGTTGCCGAACGAGGGGGAGTGGGCGCAGGCACGGGTGAGGCTGACGGCCATTACACGAGCATGACAGTGATGCTTCCATTGAGAGACCGACCCGAGTTTGGCTCAAACGGCCATTCTGGCGGCGGTGATGGCAGCCAGCGCGGCAACGGCGAACGTATCACGTAATGATGTAGTAACGGTTGTTTGCACACGGTTGGGATGGGAATCACTGCGGCTCTGCCAGAGCCATTGGCACAGTTGGGACAACGGCCAGGGATGGTCAGGACCGATCTGCCGGGAGCTGTTTTATTGAACTTGGCCAGGGTCAAATACCTGGGATTTGTACTGGCATTCGGTGCCATGGCAACCGTCGTTGCCTGCGCGCAGACCGCGCCGCGCAACGAACCGACGCCATCTCCCCTACCTGAGCCAACGGCAACGTCCGTTCCTGCGCCAACCGCGACGGCAGAGCCAACGGCAACGCCCCTACCTCAGCCGAGCACCACACCTCAGCCGCCATCAACTCCGACTCCGATCGTAGAGGCGACGCCCATCGGCACTCCTACGGCTATTCCGGTCAGCAACACGCAGACATACACACTCTCACTCGAGATCGAGGGTATTAGCGATGAAAGTACCGTTCGCGGGAACTCCATCATCATCCGTGGCCAGACCACGGCCGATGCCATCGTCAGTATTAACGGGGTGATCGTGCCGGTAGACGAGACCGGCCGCTTTGAGGTGCCGCTGCTGCTCACACTTGGCGGGAATCAGATCGACGTCGTCGCAAGTGACCTTGACGGCGATGAGGTGAGCGCATCATTCCTCATCGTTTCACTACCCGAAGAGGAACCTGAAGAGCAGCCAGAGGGGCAGGCATGAAGCACCTAATCGCCGCTCTCCAAAGCCGAATTCCAGGTTTCACAGCTACGAACCGGATACCGGAACCGGGTAATACAGGAGTAATTGCCTCAAACTCACTATTGAGCTTGAAGGGACTGGAGCCGGGTAAGATCGGCACCACTTCGAGGTCAACAAATATGTCCAGACAGTTTCTAACAGGCGCAACGTCTTCGAACATCAAGCGGCAAGCAGCAAAAGCCGCAGCCCTGTTCGCAGCGATTGCCCTCATAGCGGCTATGGCAGTGCCTGCAATCGGCACTTCGGCCAGCCGCGCAAGCGCCGCCGACGCTCCACTGGAATCCATATTCGGCACAGTGGTCGAAGTGATGGTGCCTGACTCCATAACCGTCGCAACCGACTCTGGCGTCATCAAGGTGATAGTCCCTGACAACAACGTCTTTACGGGCGATATCTCTGCTGTTGAGGACATCTCAGAAGGCGACCGCGTCGCCGGTTCGATCCATGTCGGCATAGACGGCACAACCACCGCCGACCGACTACTCATCGTCCCTGATCTCACAAAATCTGTAACTCGCCACATACTCGGCGTGATCCTCGACGACCAGGATGGCGCAATCGTGGTCCAGGACCGTGACGGTAACACCATCACGCTGGACGTTCCTTCAGGCATCACCGTTCCGCCCGTCGGGACAGTCGTGACCGCTGTCGCCCAACTGAACCGGGCCACAGGCCGTCTCGAAACGCAGGCGTTCGACCGTGTCGAAGACGCCGTACAGCGCATCCTGGAAGCAACGGACAGGGTCACAGACTCCGATCTCAAGGATGAGTTGGAAGAGCGGCTCGAACGTGCCAGGGACCAACACCTGAGCGCACTGGAACGTGCAAGACAGGGCCTCGAACGGGCGCAACAGGCTATTTCAGCTGCGATCGCGGAGCGTGACGAGGCTCAGCGTCGGCTCACAGAGGTTAAGGCACGGTTCGATGACCTGCGCCAGCGCTATGTGCAAGAGGCAAATGACCGGAATGAGCGGCTGCCGGAGCTACGGACCGAGGGTGCGCTGAAATACGACGAGTCCGAGTGGCTAGAGCCTTCGGGAACATTCTCGCTTACACCTCGCATAAACGACTCAGACGACAGCGTTACTCGCAGATTTGCCTGGAACGACAAGACCCTGGCCATCATTCCTGTTGAGCTGCGAGAGGCAGACCCGTCTTCACCGGCGATCACGGCCACCACCGCACGCAGCATCGCACTGCCGCTTAACGATGTGAAAAGCCTCATCCCAACCGGCTCACGGGTGATCGTGCAGTATGACCCTAATACAGACCCTGCACTGGCTACGTTGCTAACCGTTCTTCCGCCTGAAATCTCGGACGCCATCGAAGATGCGCTGGAGCGGGAACGCCTTCGCAACATCAACGGCTTCATAACCCTCGTCGAAGAGACGCCTGACCTCGAAGCGATCACCGGTGTGATAGTCGTCGCGAACCGTGAGCACGACGTAAAGGTCGTCGCCAAGGTCACCGAAGACACTGAGATTGAGGTT
>JAJCYX010000438.1 GCA_029262715.1 Chloroflexota bacterium | reverse complement strand
CGCAGCAGCAGACGGGGCTGTGGCCAACCTGCGTCAATCCGGATTCCGCGAAGATGAGATCCGTACCTGGCAGCACAAGAAGGCAGCAGTCTCGAAAAACGAAGACACGATGGCGCGGTTCATCGAAGGACTGCTTGCAGGAGGCGTTATCGGCGGTCTTGCCGGGTTCTTCGTATCCATCGCATTCAACTGGTCCGAGAGCGAACGGGTGACGGAAGAGACGGCCGTTATCGCCGCCTTGATCGGTGCAGTTGCAGGCGCAATAGTCGTCGCTATTGCAGTTTCGATAATTTCCCGCCGCTTCGCGTTCAGCCACCCGCACGAAACGCACGGAGATCCCGCATCGGTTGTGACCGTTCGAGTTGGCGACCGGGAAACCGAGGCCAAAGAGGTCTTCAACAAACTCGGCTAATTGCTGAAGCGAATGGGCGTTACGCTTTTGAAGCGACCACCCAAAAGAAGGTTTCTGGCAACCCGTCGATCCCAGCTTCGACCGTTTCGTGCCAGGAGCGCTCAACTCGCATCCCTGCGTTAGAGATCTGTTCCAGAGCGACATCAGGTTCGTGATAGCTCCAGAACATGCGCGCCCCAAACCAGTCGTCCTCCCAGTCTTCTGCTTTCCCGCGCTTCCCGAGTGAGGCGGCAAAAACTCCACCCGGTTTCAGCCAGGCTGCAATGCTTTGATACAACATTGCATGGAGATCTCGGTGAACGTGGATTATCGAGAAGAACGCTGTTACGACATCCGCCTCGCCATCAGGAAACTCGACCTGAGTCATGTCGGACTGAACGAACGATGCACCAGGCACATTTTTCTGGGCGAGTTCAATCTGCCGACCTGAAAAGTCCACGCCGGTGACATCGAAATGTTCTGCCAGTGACGCGGTGAACGGCATCCCCGCGCCACAACCAAGATCGATCGCTCTGCCCCCATGAGGGACGCGCTCTCGAATTTCGTCAATTAGCGACTTGACCTGAACTCTGACGCCTTCCGATTCGCGAACCACGGCCACCCGACGAAGGTACTCATCTGCGATCACGTCGTAAGCAGCGCGGACGATGTCGTGGTTTTCGGCAGTCATCGCTCCCCCTCCCCGGTTCTACTTAGTGGTCACTTACCGTGTGCTCACTTATCCAGTCGAAGTTGATGTCCTCGCCAAGACCCGGGGTCGTCGGCATGTGGATATTGCCGTCTGAATCCATCTCATCAATGCTGCTGTTCAAATATCCCGCAGGCTGGTCATAGTCCACAAACGGATGTAGCAAACCGCGTTCGTACCAGCGCGCATTGCTGATAGCGCCCAGCACAGCAAGATTGCCAGAGCCGCCACCGTGGATCTCGGCATCCATATTGAAACTCTCGGCAAGATGAGCGATCTTCATGCTGGGGCCGATTCCACCAACGTCCATCACACCGGTACGAGCAATGTCACAGACACCACCAGCAATCCACTCAGCGCGTGTGTGGAATTTTCCTCCTGCATACTCAGGTCCAAGTATCGGAATATCGAGGTTCTCAGCCAGCCATCGGTATGACGACGTTGAGTGTTCGTCCATAGGCTCTTCATACCAGTAATAGTTCAGATCCTGGATTCCCAGGCCCAGCTCGTAGGCCTCGGTCCGGCTGTACCAGTGGTTCGCATCCAGCATTAGCGGGACATCCGGTCCGACAGCCTCTCTGACGGCTGCACACGCCTTGATATCCATCTTGACGCTCGGTGCCCACGAAACCGGTGGCATCCAGGTGTGCAGCTTTATCGCCTTGTAACCGCGCAGGATGAGCCATTCCCCGAACTTGCCATAGTCTTCAGGAGTCGCAAGTCCATTCGGCATTTCGTCCCCGCACATCGTGCTTCCATAGGCAGGAATCTTGTCTCGATATCCGCCTAGAAGCTTCCACACCGGAGTATTCAGCGCGTTTCCTGCAAGGTCCCAAAGAGCAAGTTCGACGGTCGCAAGCGCCCTGTCTGTAAGCTGCGCTCCGCTACCGCGCTGCCATCGTGCAAGACTCAACCACAACTTCTCTCGGTCCATCGGGTCCTCACCCATCAGCACCTTTTTCACGTAATTGTCCAGCACGTGCGGCCGCAAGGATTCAGGTGCGCCGAAAGCGTGCCCGCTGTTCCCTTCGTCATCGGTAATCGTCAGCATTGCCTGCCGCGAGTCGTGTGGATCACCGGGATGGGTGTGACCGTCCGTGTCGTGAACGGTGTTGGACTTGTATGTGAATACGGTTACTTTGATCTGCTCAATCTTCATTCGTGGTTCCCGTGTAGATTGTGGTTTCTAATGGCGCCGGTGCGGAGGCCGAAGGGTACCGCCAGTAGCCTCAGCCGTCGACAGGTGCTGATCGCTGGCAACCTGCTCTGAGTACACAGGTCTCGGTCTGTCGAATAGACTGCGCTGTCACTTACCGACGCCGACCAGTGAGACGTGACGCCGTATTGCACAGAGAAGGTCCGGATTGAGACCTGGCACAGATCAAGCTGATATCGAGGCTACGGATCGAGATATCGGCCCTGCGTTCAACCCGAATGGCGGCAAAGAGCAGCCACGTCGTCAATCGCGCCAACCCGGACGCACTTCCCGGCCTGCATTCTCATTTGTATTGCTAACCCTCGCTGTCATCATCGCTGGCGCTGGAGCGATCACATGGGCGCTCGTCAGACCCGACCAACGTTCGGTAGAGATCATCATCCCAACACCCGGTCCGGTTGTTGTTCACGTCACAGGAGGAGTTGAGAACCCCGGGGTTTACACGCTGCAGCCGGACAGTCGAGTTTCAGATGCTATCACTGCCGCCGGCGGGTTAAGCGAGCCCTCTAGTATCAACCTGGCAGCCTCGGTACGCGATGGACAGCAGATATTTGTGGCAGGGTTAAGTTCGCAGACGAGTGGGAGTGACGGTCCGGCAGCTGCACCGTCCGACCCAAACATCCTGCTCGACCTGAACACTGCAAGCGCAGTTCAGCTGGAAGAGTTGCCAAACATCGGGCCAACTCGTGCTGCCTCGATCATCGGATTCAGAGAGCGCAACGGCCCGATTCTGTTTGCTGACGACTTGACCGTCATTGACGGCATCGGTCCTGTAACGGTCGACTCGCTCAGGGCCCTGGTCGTCCAGCCATGAAGTTGGCCACGGGCGCCGCACTATTCGTCATCGGCGTCGCCGTAGCCTTCGGAGCCGGCATTTCACTGGACGCTCAGGTTTTGCAAATAAGCTTCCTGGTCCTCGGCCTGACTCTTGTCCTGTCGATAATGTTCCAGATAAGAAACAGAACCCGGTTCGTGATCGCGCTCACCGCGTTGATCCTGCTGCTTGGGTTTGTGAGAGGTGCTTCGATCGAGTCGGAGCCGGGTAGAGACTGGAACAATGTTCCCGGAGACAGCGAACGCGTGTCGGTGACAGCCTGGCTTGACGACGATGCTGACAGAGCAGGTTCCGGTGTCCGGCTCAGCCTGCGCGCAATCACGGTGAACGGTGATGCCGCCGATTTTCCGCTGACAGTATTCTCAAGCGGTCTCTCTGACCTGACCGACTCCGGGCGTGACTCCAACGGATTCCGTTATGGAGACGTGTATGAGTTCAGTGGCCGATTTTCAGTGGCGACTGGCAGGTTCGCGGAATCCTCGGCGGGCACGGTATTCACCGGTGTCATCGAGCTTGTTGCCGCAGATCAAGGCAACACCGCACGAAGACTGGTTGCAGGGACACGCGAATGGTTGTCGGACAACCTGAGCAGAGCTCTCAGCGAACCGGCATCCGCTCTTGCAAAGACAATGCTGGTCAATGATCGGACGGGTCTATCCGCGGAGACAGTTCTTGATTTCAGAGAATCTGGCACCTCTCATATCCTGGCAATTTCCGGTCTTCACGTCGCACTCATCAGCGGTCTCGCACTCTCACTGTCGGCCTCGCTGTTCGGACGGCGAGGCCAGTACTACCTGCTGCTACCGCTCGCCGTGACG